>JBLHLN010000123.1:0-6866 GCA_047620565.1 Woeseiaceae bacterium | reverse complement strand
TAATGACAACACTCTTACCAAAAAACACCATCTAAAACTATAATTCCGCTCGAATGAGTGGCATGAAAGGTCGGCGGCTCGAACGGCGGGTCGAAGACCTCCTGGGCATTTCCAGCACCTGGGAAAAGCAGTGTAGTTATTGAAATGAGCGGCAAAAGCGGTCGAATCGCGCAAGCACTTCGCATTGAGGGACTCCTGTTGAATTACAGGTCCAATGTACGAATGGATGTCTCCGAAGGGTTGTCAACAGGTGCGGAGAATTGTCGCCAAATGTCACAAACGCGGTCTTTGACAAAATTTGCGACAGTTTTTTGCGTGGCGCTGTACTAGAGTCTCGTAATGACAGGTCAATCTGCCCATATTGTCGTAGTCGATGACGATGACGACATCCGATCGTCGTTGGCGAAATACCTGCGCAAGCATGGTTTTAGGGTCAGCGTTGCCGCAAATGGCAACGAACTGGACGAGGTTATAGCCAGGTCCGCTGCTGACCTGCTGGTTCTTGACATCATGCTGCCGGTTGATGACGGCTTGAGTATCTACAGACGTATCCAGAAAAATAAGCCGATTCCGACCATATTCCTGACGGCGCTTGCCGAAGATATTGACCGCATCGTTGGGCTGGAGCTCGGTGCCGACGATTACGTTACTAAGCCGTTTAATCCGCGTGAATTGCTGGCACGTATAAAGTCCGTGATACGACGCAGTCAAATGCTTCCCAACAATCCTCGCGTGGCGAAGGGGGTAGTCCGTTTTGACCGTTGGCAATTTGACATTGCACGTAAAGAAATAATTGGTCCCGACGGCGTTGCCATTCGACTCAGCAGCGGCGAGCACCTCGTGCTTCTGTCGCTCATAGAGCATGCCGGCCATACACTCAGTCGGGACCAGTTGCTGGATCTGACGAAGGGTCGCGAAGCGCAACTATTTGATCGAAGTATCGACAACGTCGTTAGTCGCTTGCGCCGAAAGCTGGAGCAAAATCCCAGGGAGCCAGTGATTATTCAAACGCAGTGGGGGAGCGGCTACGTCTTTGCAGCCGAACTCGAACTGGCGTCATGAATCCGTTTTCCCGACTTGTTCCCAAAAGTATTGAAGGTCAATTATTCGCCGTAGTGGCGATAATTATCCTTCTGATGCTCAGTTTCCTGATCACAATCGATTTAGTGGATAGGAGATCCCCACTTGAGTGGGCCGGTTCCAACGTAACGCTTAATCGTTTGACGCAAATGCGGACCGTTCTGGAAAACGTCAATGCAGATCGGCGGCAGGCGGTGTTGCGGTCGCTGTCCGGATGCCACAATGGCTACACGTTGACCGCACAACAGTATGATCCGATCGAAGTTGATTCTGAAACGAATGTTGTGCGCGACGACATAGCACGACGACTGGCTATCGGTAGAAATGACATCGTGGTCGGTCGCGCCGAGCTGAACCGCGATGATTTCTCGTATGCTGAGTGTAATGAGTCGGAGGTCGAGTTGCCTATGACCGCGATGGTCATAAGTGTCCTGCTTCCGTCTGGGGAATGGTTCAATACGGAAGTGCATCCGCACGAATGGCACTTGCAGGATCTGTTGACGAGAATAGTTCGTTATGCTCTTGCGCTGATTTTGGTGGGTATTTTTGCACTTTTCCTGATTCGCAAATTGAGCAAACCCCTTAATCAGCTCACGGATGCCGCAAATCGTTTTGCTGATGGCCTCCAGGTTTCACCCGTCAACGTATTCGGTCCACCCGACCTAAAAAAGACGATCCAGTCTTTCAATGCCATGCAGCAGCAGGTTGCAGACGACGTCCGGAAACGCACCAATACGCTTGCGGCGATCAGCCACGACCTGCGCACACCCCTGACGGCGTTGAGAATCCGCGCGGAGCTCGTCGAAGACGAGGAGACGCGCGCTGACCTGGTTGCCAGCATCGACAAAATGGATAAAGTCATTGCCTCCGCGCTTGAATATCTGCGAGGCGAATCGCGATCCGAACCTTTTCGGAAAATCGACCTGAGTGCGCTGTTGGCGAGCGAGTGCAGTGACTTCGAAGAGACCGGGCAAAACGCCAGCTTTGTTGGAGAGCCGTCGGTGTATTGCAGTTGTCGTCCTGATGCGCTCGCACGTGCGGTTCGCAACCTGATTGAAAACGCCAACAAGTACGCCGACGGCGCAACCGTGGGCTTGCATGTGGGTAACGACTATATCGACATCTCAGTGTCAGATACCGGGCCCGGCATTGCCGAGGATCAAGTCCACGAGGCGGTCAAACCTTTTCGTCGTCTTTCTTCGGCCAGAGAAAGCCAGCAGGGCGGGTTCGGACTGGGACTCGCGATTGTGGAAGCTATCGTCAACGGGCACGATGGCGTGCTCACCCTGACGTCGAACAGGCCCACAGGACTCATAGTGACAATTCGATTGCCTGTACCGGCCGATGCCTAAGAGGCGGCTCATATGACCACGGAACGCTATATAAAATACATTGGTGATGGTTGGGTTATTGAATCTGCTGAGTCGTGTTGCCTAATCCACTTCAATCAACAAAACCGTCTCTAGTCGAGGCAACAGCAATCTCCAATCCCGGCACTTCGTCGATTCCTGGTCACCGAGTATCACCGCGCCGCGAATTGAGCGACTCAGCGCGCTGGCATGCAGCCGCTGGTAGTAGGGCATAGTGCCGACGTAAAACGGCAGAATTTCTTCGAGTGTCCTGTCGGTATCCAGCGTTTCGGCGAACGCGTCGTAGAATCGACCAACCGCATCAGACACCGCATTGTCCTCGCTGAGCAATTCTGAAGGTGTAATCGTCCAGGTCATGTCGCGCTGCAGTACGCACCTGCCAGCGAATCCTGCCCGCCTTTCATCGGACCATTCGTCAGGCGCGATGAGACTAAGAGACCACTCGTCATTCACCCGGTACAGAAAATTTGCCACGCCAATGGCGGGTTTGTATTTGAATTTCGCGGACAACACGAGCATGGAGGTGAAAAACTCTGCCAGCACCTGGTGCTGAGGTTTCGCAACGACACCCCTTGGCTCGGTCTGGTACCAGTCCAGCATGAAGCCGTTTGCGCCCTTGCCATCTGGGTTGCCTTCCGCATTGCCGGCAATGGCAACGCCGTTTGACTTGTAAAGTTTCAGCTCGCGCATGTTGATTGCGTTATCATCTCATCCGTTAGTATCTTAAACAAAGTAACGGAGTGACGACGATCGATACGCAGCATATGGATTTTTCCCAATTAGACTCGAATACGCGCCGCGTTGCCGAGCAACTTGCCGGCGAGGCGCTGGTTTCTGTCAAAGTCCTTTCGGATGAACTGCAACAGTACGTCGAGGAGCTCGATACGCATTCGTCGAATGACGGATTTTTCGACCACGATGTTGCCAAGCGTATTGCAGGTCTTTGCTGGAAATTACTTGATGCAATTCCGGCCGAGCCCGACGAACGACAGCACCAGCTCACTCAATTGGCTATCAATTATTTCGTCCTCGCTGAAGACGGACAGGATGACAATCACTCAATGGCGGGATTTGAAGATGATCTTCAGGTTGTGACTGCCGTCATTAACGAGCTGGGACTCAGTCACCTGCTGGAAGAGTAGAGGATCAAGCCGAATCTCGATTAATCGGTGCAACCCTGTTTCCGTTGCCAAAAGGAATTGCGGCGAGTAGCTTTGTCAATTCACCGAGGCGGGCCGGAAGGCCCTACAAAAACGATTCAGGTGACATATGGGAACTTGCTCAGGAAATAGCCTGCTCACGTTGTGCTGCGCAGCAATCGTTATTGGCGGATGCCAGCGTGATGAACCGGCCGTATCGGCAGATCCGCAAGCCGACGTGCCGGCTGTCGAGACTGCTGTAGCATGGGTCGACACCCAACGGCTTGAGCATGCAGATGCAGAGCCGCAAAACTGGTTCGCACATGGCCGAACCTGGTCTGAGCAACGCTACAGTCCGCTCGAGCAAATTGACGATTCAAATGTTGGCGAGCTTGGCCTGGCATGGTATTTCGATCTTGATACCAGCCGTGGTCAGCAGGCCTCACCGATTGTCGTCGACGGATGGATGTACACGACCAGTGCCTGGAGCAAGGTGCAGGCACTGCATGCCAAGACCGGGCAATTGATTTGGCAATACGATCCTGAAGTTCCCAAAGAGTGGGATGCCAAGTCCTGCTGCGGCGTGCAGAATCGTGGTGCTGCCGTTTGGAAGGGCCGCGTTTTTGTAGGCACGATTGACGGGCGGCTAATTGCGCTTGATGCTGATACGGGCGAACTCGAATGGTCAGTCCAGACGACAGATCGCACGGATAACTATTCAATTACCGGCGCGCCACGTGTCGTGAACGACCTTGTCATCATTGGCAATGGCGGTGCCGAATACAATGTTCGTGGATACGTGACTGCTTACAGCGCGGAAACCGGCGAGCAGGTCTGGCGATTTTGGGCCGTACCTGGAAATCCCGAGGACGGTTTTGAAAGCGAGGCCATGGAAATGGCAGCGGAAACCTGGACGGGAGAGTGGTGGAAATTTGGCGGCGGTGGAACGGCGTGGGATTCCTTTGCCTACGACCCGGAACTTAACCTGTTCTATATTGGTACAGGCAACGGATCGCCCTGGCCGCGCACGCTGCGAAGCCCCGGCGGTGGTGACAACCTGTTCCTCTGTTCGATTGTCGCAGTGAATGCCGACACCGGCGAATACGTGTGGCATTACCAAACCGTTCCCGGCGACACCTGGGACTACACGTCGGTGCAACACATGATTCTTGCGGACCTGGAAATCGACGGTCGCGAACGCAAAGTCATTATGCAGGCGCCGAAGAACGGCTTCTTCTACGTAATTGATCGAGAGACCGGTGAATTTATTTCCGCCGAGAATATTATGCCGGTCAACTGGGCCACGCACATCGACCAGGAAACGGGCAGGCCGGTCGAAGCGCCGGGCGCCCGCTACGACGAAGTCGGCATTGCCAAGAAAATCTCGCCCGGACCCGGTGGCGCGCATAACTGGCAACCGATGTCCTTTAGTCCCGATACCGGCCTGGTTTATTTGCCGGCAAAACAAGAGCCGGAGATTTACAGGCTGGACGAGGAATTCCAGGCACGATCGATCGGAACGAATTTTGGCGTGGACTTTTGGAATTCTTATGGAGAGGTGGCTGATCTTCCGCCTGAATTTGGCGAGGAGTTCCAGGGTTACTTGCTGGCCTGGAATCCGGTCACGCAGAAGGAGGTTTGGCGCGCGACGCATTCGACCTTCCACAATGGTGGTGTGCTGTCCACGGCCGGTAACCTGGTATTCCAGGGAAATATTGACGAGAACATTGCCGCATACAATGCCACTACCGGCGAGACCCTGTGGTCGATGAACACACAGACTGCCATGCTGGCGCCGCCGGTTTCGTTTTCGATCGACGGCGAGCAATACATTGCCGTCGTCGTAGGCTACGGATCGTCGTCAGCGTTGTGGGCCAGCAGCGAACTAAACCCGGAGGGCACGAAACGTAATATTAGCCGCGTATTGGCTTTCAAGTTGGGTGGAGATGTTCAGCTGCCGGAAATGCCGCCACTACCCGTGCGTCCACCACCAACGGACGATTTCGGCTCCGAAGCCCAGATCCAGGCGGGTGCAGTTCTGTTTGGCAGATCGTGCGGCGGTTGTCATGGCAGCAAAGCAATTGGCAATGCATTAAATCCCGACCTGCGTTATTCGCCAATCTCCGCGGATGCGGCAGCATGGAAAAGTGTCGTTATCGATGGCTCGCTATCCGCAAATGGCATGATCTCTTTCGCCGAATTGTATGGCGAAGATGATGCCGAGGCCTTGCGTGCGTATGTCGTCAACCAGGCACATCAGCAGGTAGAGTAACGACCCTATTGGTCAGCATCGCTGGTTTGCTGTTTCTGGGTGTCGGTCGCCGCATGCTGCAACAAAAGCTGCATAGCAACTGAATGTAAGCGAGACCTGGGCCGCAATCGGATGAACTAATCAGTTTTTCTGCCGGTTTTGTCCCCCCGTGATCCTGCTGGAAGTTGAACCGAATTGGCAAAAGCCGGTTCGGTTCAATCCATATGCTTATTCCGACCACATAATTCGCATCATTCTGGTAAATTGAGCTTCTGGAAAAGCACGGCTCCTGCCGAACAAAAATAAAACACAGGATTAATCCCAATGACTGCAGCCCTTTATTCCGTTATTCGATCATTCTCGCGTGCCTGTATGGGTGCGATTCTCCTTGGCTTTGCGACAAACAGTCTCGCCCAGGAAGTCCCCATCATTCAGCCGGGCGCGCCTGGCGATGCGGCACGCGAACTCAGCGCCGAGGAAGCGATTGAAATTGCCAACACAAGTTATTCGCCGGATGACGCACAGTTCATGAAAGACATGATCCCGCATCATAACCAGGCGGTGCAGATGTCCGAACTGGTGGCCGATCGCACCAATCTGCAGGAGCTTAACGATGTCGCCGGTCGCATCGACGCTTCGCAGATCGACGAGATCGATTTCATGAAGGGGTGGTTGAGTGATCGCGGTGAGTCAGTGCCCGAACCGACCGAACATGATGCCATGCACACGGCGCACGAGATGGCCGGTATGGCCTCTCCGGAGCAGATGGCCGATCTCGCTGATGCGGAAGGCACCGATTTTGACCGGTTGTACCTGAGTTTGATGATCAAACACCACGAGGGTGCGGTGAAGATGGTCGAGGAATTGCTTGAACAGCCAGGCTCTGCGTATGACCCGGTATTGTTCCAGTTCACAGACGATGTCACCAACGACCAGAATGCTGAAATCGAGCGCATGAATGCCCTCCTGGCCAGTTTGTCTGACGATGCCCGCGCAGGGCTTTCCGCGGGTTACCACGATGCGGGT
>JBLHLN010000122.1:0-6871 GCA_047620565.1 Woeseiaceae bacterium | reverse complement strand
CAAAAAGCCGATCGTGTCGTAGCGGACAGCATTTCACAATGCGTCGATCACGGCGAATGCTTTCATGCGCTGAAAGAGGGCAAGATCGCGGAGGATTCAATTCTTGAACTGGGCAACGTGATCAAGAACTCCGAACTCGGCCGAACGAACGATGAACAAATAACAGTTGCGGATCTGACAGGAGTCGCAATCCAGGACATCCAGATTGCCAAGATAATTAATAGTGTCCTGAATTCGGGATCCGATTAGCTGCAGGGAGATTTGAAATCATGGCTGGAGTCGAGGGACGCGTAGCGCTTGTAACTGGTGGGGGGCGCGGCATTGGTCGCGCAACTGCGGAGCTCCTGGCATCACGCGGCGCCAGGGTGATGTGCGTTGCCCGCAGTAAGCAAGACCTGGCAGAGGTCGGGCTGGACTTTTCGGTGGCGGATCTCGGCACTCCGGAGGGCTGCGCTCACGCGGTTGCAGATACTGAACAGCGCCTGGGGTCGGTAGAAATCCTGGTATGCAACCACGGTATCGGTTCTGCACACGAGAAAGTTGTCTGGGAACAGGACACCGATGATTGGGACAACACCATGCGGATCAATCTTGATGGTCCGTTCCATCTGTCGCGACTTGTCCTGAAAGGAATGATCGAACGTCAGTTCGGGCGCGTTGTTTATACGAGTTCTACCGCCGGCCTGATCGCCGAACCCGCCGGAAGTGCATACAACAGCTCCAAGCACGGGCTACTGGGATTAATGCGCTCGGTTGCGACAGACGGCGGAGCATACGGCGTTACATCAAATGCGGTCTTGCCCGGCTGGGTGCGAACAGAAATGGCAGAACGTTCCGCCCTCGCTGAGGCGAAGGAACGAGAAATTACGCCTGAGCAAGTGTGGGAAGAACGGGCAGCATTATATCCGGCAGGTCGCGTTGCCACACCACAGGAAGTAGCCGAGATGATTGCATTCCTGGCATCCGAGGAATCCAGCGGCGTCAGTGGCGAGGCGATCAGGGTTGCCCTCGGCAGCGTATGGTAGTGCCATAATTTAAGGAGTAAATAGTGGCAGGTTCGGGAAACGTCAAAGACGAGGGACTGGTTCGCGTGATTGGTACCGGGGCCCTCGGAATGAACGTCGTCAATATGGTGGTCGGAGCCGGCATTTTCGTTCTCCCGGGCCTGGTCGCAGCAGAACTTGGTTCGGCAGCGATATTGGCCTACCTCATCTGCTCCGTTACGGTTGCGCTCGTCTTCATGTGTTTTGCGGAGGTCGGCAGCCGCGTGTCCCGCAGCGGCGGTTCCTATGCCTACGTCGAGGAGGCTTTCGGTCCGTTTGCCGGGTTTATCGCGTCCATTCTATTCTGGTTCGGCTATTCCGCGCTGGCCGATGCAGCCATTACGGTGATCATGATCGACTCCATTGCTGTCTTGTTTCCGCTCCTGGGTGAGCCCATCCCGCGTGCAATATTTATCATTTCGTTGTTGACGTTCCTGACGATTGTGAATGTCAGAGGCGTCAAAGCGGGCGTGCGTTTATACATTATCAATACGATCGCCAAGCTGGTGCCGCTGCTGATATTACTTGTCGGCGGATTGTTTGTGATGAATTTTGAGTATCTCGCCATTCCCGAGTGGCCGCCCTTTGCAGCCATCGGCGGCAGTACGATCCTGCTGTTTTACGCATTCAGCGGTGCCGAGTGCGCGCTGAGCGCCAGCGGTGAGATCAAAAACCCTGCGAGAACTGTACCTCTCGGTCTGTTGCTTGGCATGGGCGGCCTTCTGGCGTTATATATGGGCCTGCAAACCGTGTCACAAGGTGTGCTCGGACCCGAACTTGCAAACAACACCAAGGCACCGCTGGTTGCCGTTGCCACCGAAGTTTTCGGCAGCTGGGGCGGAAAAATGCTGGTCGTCGGGGCCGTTATTTCGATCTATGGCGCCCTCAGCGGCGACCTGCTGGGCGGGCCCAGAGTGGTATTCGCGTCAGCGCTCGACGACAACCTGCCGAAAGTTCTTGGCAAGGTGCATCCGACGTACAAGACGCCGCACATCGCGATTATTTTCTTCGCCACTGTCGTTGGCGTATTCGCGCTTAGTGGCACGTTCAAGTACCTGGCCGTCGTGGCAACAGGATCGCTGCTTCTAATCGACCTTGGGGTAAGCCTGGCCGTGCTGCGTTTACGCCAACGCGATGGATTGCCTAAAGATGGCGAGTTCAAATTGCCATTCGGGCCGCTTATTCCATTGTTGAGCTGTGTCGTCGTCGGCTGGCTGCTAATGCAGATGCCGGCAGAAGAAGCAATCAGCGTCGCCGTGCTAATTGGTGCCTGCATTGCAATCTATGCAATTCGCTCAGTCATGCGCAGCGCTCGCAACAAGGGAAAAGAACAGGTATAAAAGATGAAAAATGTTAATGAAATGTTTCTGCGGAATTGCTGGTATGCCGCTGCCTGGGACTACGAAGTCACAGACAACGAATTGCTGGCGCGAACTTTCCTTGAGAAGCCGATTGTTATTTACAAAGGTGACAGCGGTAAATACATCGCACTGGACAATCGTTGCTGCCACCGCGCTGCCCCGCTCTCACAGGGCCGAATCGAAGGGGATTGCATACGCTGTATGTATCACGGCATGAAATATGATTCCGCCGGTATATGTGTCGAAATTCCAGGTCAGGACAAGATCAGCAAGTCACACAGAGTGCGTAGCTACCCGATTGTAGAAAAAGGTCACCTGTTGTGGATATGGATGGGTGATCCGGGCAAGGCGAATCCTGATGACATACACGACTATGAACCGTTGACCAGCGATCGATGGATCGGTCTTCCGCAACAGGCATACCTGCACTACGACGCAAACTGGTTGCTCATTGTCGATAACCTTGCAGACTTTTCTCATCTCGCTTTCGTGCATACGCAAACGCTGGGAGGGTCTGAAGAATACGCCTACGTCAGCACTGCCCAGGAAATCGAGCGGCATAGCAACGGATTTAGTTTCGAGCGCTGGCACAGAGACAGTGCGCCACCGCCGTATCACGCCAGGGTGAGTCCCGAAGGTGACGCGATGGTCGACCGGCGAAACGTTGTCACTATGCTGGTACCCGGGATATTTTTTATGGAGACCACTTTTGCACCGGCCGGCTGGGATCCGCAGGGAAGCGATATGACGAACGTGCGTCAATATCGAAATTGCCAGTACATGACGCCCGAGACCCGGACAACATCACACTTCTTCTGGAATTACCTGCGAGATTTTCATCATGATGACGAATCCATATCCATTTCGTTGCAGGACAGTTTGCTGGAAGGGTTTATGGAAGACAAAGTGATAATAGAAGCACAACAAAAACTTCTAAATATTGACGATCCGTTTCAACCTCGCGCGCTACAGGCAGATGCTGCCCTCTCCCATTTCAGGCTTGGATTACAAAAGCTGATCGACGAAGAAAGAGAGATTTATCCTGGCGAGCAGAAGGGCATACGCAACGCAATAATGTAGACCGGGCTGGATGCCGGCTAAGACCCGCCCTCCATTCTCACAAATTCTCCGCCTTGCAAGTCTGCGCCCGGCGCATCCGGATCCTGAGGTGCCTTGGCGATGACCTCTTCTGCCCAGTCTTCCGCATTGTCTTCCGGCTGGTAACCGAGCCGCTCTGCATTGCTGTTGTCCCACCAGCTGCGGGTATTGCCGGACACGCCATAGACGATCTCGTATTGCAGATCCGGGTGGTCCAGGCCGATACCAACAAGCTGCGCCATATCACGATGACTGATCCATATACTAAGGAGACGCTCATCCGTCGGCACCGGTGCATTGTTGCCAATGCGTACGGCCATCACCTTGATTCCGTATTTTTTCGTATACATAGCGCCAACCGCCTCGCTGAATGCCTTACTCAAGCCGTAGCGACTGTCCGGCAGCACCGTTACGTCCGCTGCAATTTTTTGTTCGCGTGGATAATAGCCGACAGCGTGAACACTGCTCGCACAGATGACGCGTTCCGCACCTGCAATTCGTGCTGACTCAAACACGTTGTAAGTTCCGTCAATATTGCTGGCGCAAATCGACTCCCAACTGCCTTCTCCAACGATGCCACCAAGATGCACCACTGCATCCATGCCTGTAGTTACATCTTTTATGGCGTCAAAATCACGCAGGTCCGCCTTGACGAATTCCTCTGTATTATCGAGGTCTTCGGGTGTATTGATATCCGTGAGGCGCAATTTGTACCTGTCCCGGAAATTCAATCTCAATACACGACCGATATCGCCAGCGGCACCCGTGATAAGCACATTTTTCATTCTGTTTGCTCCACTTTCACAGCCGAAACGCGGGCCCAATATGCCGTCAAGTCCCGTTTCACCATCGGTCCCAGCAGATAGAGCGCCAATATGTTTGCCAGCGCCATCGCAAACACCATCGCATCGGAGAAATCCAGAATCGCACTGAGTTGCGTCGTACTTCCAACGACAATAAACAGGCAAAACACGGTATTGAAAACGATCTTCGCCCATCGCCTTGGACCGAACACATAGATAAATCCCTCCAGGCCATAATATGACCAGGAAATCATCGTCGAATAGGCGAACAACATGATGACGACAGCAAGAACGTTTGGAAACCACGGAATGACACTGGCAAAAGCACTGGACGTCAGTTCCACTCCACTGATCGTGCCGTCGTTCAGCAACGCTGGATCATAAACTGTCAGGATAATAACCAGGGCCGTAATGGTACAAATGACAACCGTATCGATAAACGGCTCCAGCATCGCAACGAATCCCTGCGTCAGCGGTTCGTCCGTCTTTACCGCCGCATGTGCAATTGCCGATGATCCGATTCCAGCCTCATTGGAAAAGGCGGCGCGACGAAAACCCAGGATCAATACAGCGATGAAGCCACCCGCTACTGCGTCAGGTTTAAAAGCGTTCGTCACGATCGACAGCAGAGCTGCAGGCAACGCCGTGTAGTTTGCTGCAATGACGACGAAGGCAGTGCCGACATAAAGCAGCGCCATGAATGGAACAAGCTTTGTCGTGACTCGCGCAATACTTTTGATGCCACCAATAATGACCAATGCGGTCAGGACAGCGAGGATGCTACCGAACAGCCAGCCCCGAGTCGCGAAAGGGCTGCTGTCACCGCCGGTAACGTTGACGAACTGTACAAAGGCCTGGTTTGCCTGAAACATGCAGCCAATTCCAAGACACCCCAGGATGATACAAATAGCGTAATACCAGGCCATCGCTTTGCCGAGTCGCGGCAGGTTTCGTTCAGCCAGGCCTTTGTCCATGTAAAACATTGGCCCGCCGGATATTGATCCGTCTGCATTGACCTGCCGGTATTTCACGCCGAGCGTGCACTCAACAAATTTCGACGCCATACCAAGGAAACCTGCAACGATCAGCCAAAAAGTTGCGCCCGGACCGCCGATTGATATGGCAACCGCAACGTGCGTAATATTGCCGACGCCAATTGTGCCGGAGACTGCGGTTGTCAGCGCTGCGAAATGTGACACTTCTCCCGGCGCCTTTTCGTTCTTGTCTTCTTTACCCATGACAATCCGAATCGCGTGCGTGAAACCGCGAATATTGATGAGCCTCAGGTAAAACGTGAACCAGAGCGCGCCGGCGATCAGCCAGACAACGATAAGAGGAAGTTGCGACTCTCCTATGGATATCGAGTAAAACACCAGTGCATTGACTGCTGATGCAATCGGTTCGAATGCCTGGTTGATAGTCTCGTCAATTGAGTCCATGGTCGTCCCGGATTAGTCCTGCCTGAGAAATACGGATTTGCCGCGCGCAAACGTTTCCAAAACCGCTATATCCTTTAACGTATCCGCTTCGGCGAGCAAAGGATTGCTGCCGAGAATGACCAGGTCCGCCTGTTTGCCCGTCGTAATCGATCCTTTGCGATCCTCTTCAAAGTACTGATAGGCAGCAGTAAGTGTTGTTGCGCGTAAAGCTTGCAGCGGCGTCAGGCGTTGATCGGCACCCAGAATGTAATCACTGCGCGTCTTTCTGTTCACAGCAATCCACAGCAAACGCATCATGTCCGGCGGAACAACCGGCGAATCATTGTGAATGGTAAATGGAATACCGAGCCGCGCTGTATCACCGGCCGGACTAATGTAAGCGGCGCGCTCCTCACCGAAGCTACGTCGATGCCAATCGCCCCAGAAATAGGGGTGCGCCGAATAGTAGGACGGTACCAATCCGAGCGTTTTGGATTTCTCCAGCTGATCAGGGCGCATCAATTGCGCATGAATAATCACTGTACGATGGTCCGGCAAGTCGCGTTCGCTCGCGACACGCTCTACACCATCGATCAACATATCGATCGCGCCGTCGCCGTTTGCATGCACCAGGGTTGGAATGCCGCGCTCGATCATCTCCGCAATGCGGGCGTTAAATTTTTCTGCAGGGTATGTCGGATAGGCGCGGTAATCCGGCGCTGCACCCGGTGGGCCCTCCGTATAAGGTTCGGAAAGAAAGGCCGTTCGCCCCTGGGGCGAACCATCAAGTCCGAATTTTACGCCGGCCACGCGGAATCCATTGGTATAAGTTTTTTCCGCCTCAATTGCAGCCATTTGATTATTGTCGAAGCCGTTCACCCAGGGGAACGCAGCGACATCAATTGCAAACTCCTGCTGTTTAGCCGCAGCGCGCATGACAGCAACGTCGGATAAGTCCGCACCACCATCCTGCGCAGTCGTAATACCGTAGCTCGCATAGATGCGAATGGCCTGCCGAATCAATTCCGCGAGATGGTCGTCTTCAATTTCCGACAGCGTGTCTCTCGAAAATGGCGCCATCGCCGTTTCTTCCATGACACCGTCAGGTTCGCGCGTGCCCACGCGGCGGCGAATTACACCTCCCGGTG
>JBLHLN010000121.1:0-6879 GCA_047620565.1 Woeseiaceae bacterium | reverse complement strand
GACGTGGTCATCCGATGTCGCAACAAATCCATCCGGTCCGGTGATGTAGACGGATGGCATGCCGAAAGAAGTTCCGAGCTGGTTTTCAAACTGTTGTTCGCGCATCCACCATGCGACGTCAGCCAAGGTGGTTTTCCCCGGTGTGATCACTTCATTGGAGAACGCGCGTTCGGCAATGTTGCGCGAAAGTTCACCAGCCCAGGCGAACGCCGCAATTTCAGAGGCAACGCGCCGCGACCGAAAGTCAGAAGCAAGCTTTTCCGCGGAAACAAATCTATCTGCGTAAGTTGCACCCAGTTCTTCGGTCAATTTCTGGTGCGTCGTATGGCTTAGTCCGTCGGCTGCACCGATATTTCTTGAATAGTTCAATGCAATACTTTTTGGATCGCGTTCCTCTACAAACTCACGCAGTTCATCAGGACTGCCAATAATGTCGTATGCACCATTGTCTTCTACGAGTGCCGTGCCAACGCCCAGAATCGCGCGCTCAATGCGCCCGTCGCCGCGATCAGTAAACACATAGTAGCCGTAAGAACCCACGTAGCCCTTGCCAAAATCTTCCGTCAGCGGATCCTCAAAGCCTTCACGGTTAACGGTGATCCACATGTCGACATTGTTCTCACGCATGACCTCGGGCAAAACAAGATCGAATTTCTCCAGCCGGATCTGGTTCATTCGATCCCAGCGTTTCTTCGCTTCTCCCTGCCCGAACGTGGGCGTTGATAGCAGCGAAAGAGTCAGGAGCAAAAATGTGAGTCTCGCGAAAGTGCCTGGCATGGATTTGTCTCCCGACGTCGAAAAATTTACTAGAACAGGCCGGTTATCTTCCTGTCTGCATCAACACTAATGTTCTCTGACGCAGGTTTCCGCGGCAAGCCCGGCATCGTCATGATGGAGCCACAGACAACGACGATAAATTCTGCACCCGTCGCCAACCTGACTTCACGTATCGGCACGTCATGGCCCGAAGGCGCACCGAGCAGTTGCGGATCTGTAGAGAAGCTGTATTGGGTCTTGGCCATACAGATCGGGTAGTTGCCGTATCCATCTTTTTCGAATTGGGCGAACTGATCACGAATCTTCTTGTCAGCAATGACGTCTTCCGCGCCATAGATTGATCGTGCAATGGTCCGGACCTTTTCGAAAAGCGGCATTCCATCTTCGTATAACGGACGGAATTGTGATTTTTGATTGCCGATTAAATCAAGTACTTCGCTAGCCAGCTTTTCTGCACCCTTGCCGCCATGTTCCCAATGAGAAGAGACCGTGCACTTCACGTTAAATTCTGCACAGAAATCCTTGATGACTTTGTGTTCTGCATCGGTGTCCGTAACAAAATGATTGATAGCAACTGTGACCGGCACACCAAACTGTCCGATATTGCGAATGTGGCGGCCGAGATTTGCGCAACCTTCTTTAACCGCTGCAACATTTTCCTCGTTAAGGTCACTCTTGGCGACGCCGCCGTGCATCTTGAGTGCCCTCGTTGTAGCTACCAATACGACGGCATCCGGTCGCAGCCCTGCTTTGCGGCATTTGATGTCAAAGAATTTTTCAGCACCCAGATCTGCGCCGAAGCCAGCTTCCGTAACAACGTAGTCGGCGAGCTTCAATGCGGTCTTGGTTGCAATAACGGAATTGCAGCCGTGCGCAATGTTCGCGAACGGCCCGCCGTGCATCAGTGATGGATTGTTCTCGAGAGTTTGCACCAGGTTCGGTTGCAGTGCGTCGCGGAGCAGGGCGGTCATCGCACCTTCCGCGAGTAACTCTTTCGCCCTGACCGGTTTCTGGTCGCGCGTTTGGCCGATCGTAATATTGCCTATTCGTTCGCGAAGATCCTCAAGATCAGTCGCAAGGCAAAATATCGCCATGATCTCGGAGGCAACTGTGATGTCGAAACCCGCTTCGCGGACAACGCCGTTGTGGAAGCCGCCAAGTCCCGACGTAATCGTGCGCAAGGCGCGATCATTCATGTCGACGACACGTCGCCAGGTTACCCGGCGCGGATCGATGTTGAGCTGGTTCTCCCAGTGCATGTGGTTGTCGACCATGGCGGACAGGAGATTGTGCGCCGCGCCAATTGCGTGAAAGTCACCGGTGAAATGCAGGTTAATGTCTGTCATTGGCACGACCTGTGCGTAGCCACCACCGGCGGCGCCGCCTTTCATGCCAAAACAGGGCCCAAGGCTCGGTTCGCGCAGGCACATGATCGCTTTTTTGCCAAGGCTACAAAGACCGTCTCCCAGTCCGACAGTCGTCGTGGTTTTGCCTTCTCCGGCCGGCGTTGGAGATATCGCCGTGACAAGGATCAATTTGCCGTCCGGTTTGTCTTTGACTGACTCAAGATACTCGTAGGTAATCTTGGCTTTGTCATTGCCGAACGGAATGATGCCATCCAGCGGAATATCGAGCCTGGCGGCGATGTCCTGAATTGGATTCTTTGTTGCGGCCTGCGCGATATCAATATCTGAAGGTACTTTGCTCATAGTTAGTTATCTTTCCGCTGGTCTTCGTGAGGCTTTGGGTGCCAGCCACGCCGAATCACGATTTGTTTTTGTGTTGCGCCGGAGTCTATCAGAGGCGGCCAAGATGGCGCGACATCCTTTTGAATACATGTGACAACCGTGGATCAAATGGCTTTGGAATATTGCCTGCTGTCAATGTCACTATTATCGTTACCGACGTTCAGGTAACGATCGAATACCGCCGCGATGGAGCGAAGCAGCAGCCGACCCTTTGGAGACACTTTGATGCGCGACTTATCCAGATCCAGCAAACCGTCCTTTGCAAGCGATCTTACTTGTTGTAATTCAGGCGCGAAGTATGCAACGAAGTCTGTATCGAAGCGGCTATCGAATTCGGCAAAATTCAGCTCCTCGTAGCACATCAATTGCTGAATTACGGCGGCACGAAACTGGTCGTCCTGGTCGACCACGACGCCACGTGCGACAGGCAGCACACCGTTCGACAGGGTTGCCTCATATTCCTTTGTTGATGTTGAATTTTGGCTGTATGCGTTGCCGATACTACCGATTGCGCTTACACCGAGGCCGACAAGATCTGCGTCTCCGTGCGTTGAGTAGCCCTGAAAATTTCTTTGCAAAGTGCCGTTTTCCTGGGCCTTGACCAGGTCATCATCTGGCAACGCGAAGTGGTCCATGCCGATATAGACGTATCCGGATCCGACCAGCTTGTCGATTGTGTGATGCAGAATTTCAAGTTTGCATTCCGGAGACGGGATGTCTGCGTCGTTGATCATTCGCTGTCCCTTGAAGCGTGACGGCAGGTGAGCGTAATTGTAGATAGCGAGGCGGTCCGGCCGCATCTCCAGTGTCTGGTCCAGTGTGCGGTCGAAAGACTCGATCGTTTGATGCGGCAGGCCATAGATCAGGTCGAACGATACGGAGCGAAAATCCAGTTCGCGGACACTTTCAGTCAGTCGTGAAACTTCCTCTTTAGATTGCAGCCTGTTGACCGCCAGCTGTACTTTGCGATCAAAGTCCTGCACGCCAAGGCTAATTCGGTTGAATCCCAGCTCGGCCAATAGCTGCATTGAGTCCGCATCAACGGAGCGCGGATCAACCTCAATTGAAAATTCGCGGCCATCACTGTGGTCGAGACTAAATGCTCGCCGTAATTGGGCAAACAACAAACGCAGTTGTATCTGGTTGAGATAGGTAGGTGTGCCGCCTCCAAAATGAAGTTGCTCGACCTTGCGGCTTCGATCAAATAATTTCGACTGCAGATCTATTTCCTGTGCCAGGCGTTGCAAATAGGTCGCAACTCGCCCTTCGTTTCTCGTGATAATTTTGTTGCAAGCGCAGTAATAGCAGAGTGAATTGCAAAACGGGATGTGCACGTAAAGAGATATGGGTTTCGCGCTATCGTTGCTGGCCCTGGCGAACCGCTCATATTCACTTGCTGTGAAAAGCTCGTTGAATTGCACAGCAGTCGGATAAGACGTGTAACGGGGGCCGCGGCCGCCATAACGTTGAATAAGATCCTTGTCAAAACAGATCGAGCGGTCCGGGGAGACCGTCGGGTGTAGCAATTGCGTGTCCATGCCCGATTATGCTCGCGCAAACAGCCAACGCTGCCAATCGGTATTTTCCGCAGATTCAGAGGTTGAAGCGCAGTAGCAGAAAATTGCGCTGCGGGCGGCTCACTTATACGCGGCGCAAACCGTGGCTGACATACAGCGCTACAGTGAAAAGCAACATCGCGACAGCCTGGTGGGTTGCGGCCAGAAAGGTCGGCACGACAAGCAAAAGTGTCGAGATTCCGAGCGCGACCTGTAAAACCGCGGTGTGCAGCAGCGCATTGACGGCTTTTGAGACTCTAACGGGGAGCACGGATTTGCGCAGCCGAATCCAGAACGCGATGATCAAAGCGAACGTGATGATAGCCAGAACACGATGATCGAACTGAACGGTTGCCATGTTATCGAAAAAATTCGTCCACCATGGATCAAGCGCAAACATGCCCGGTGGTGCCCAGTATTCACCCATCATCGGAAAGGTGTTGAAGACCTTGCCGGCCTTCAGCCCAGCAACAAATCCTCCGGAAACTACGGTGATTGAAATCAGTACCGCCAGTGCGATTGATTTCCCGTACCACGGGTGGCTGGTCTTATCTTCGCCCGGATACAGGAGCGAAAGCGCTACCCAGAACATGTAGGCGTAGATCATAAATGCGGCAATGAGGTGTGCGGTTAACCTGTATTGGCTAACGTGTGGATTGTCGACCAACCCGCTCTTTACCATGTACCAGCCGAGTACGCCCTGCATGCCGCCAAGAACAAACATCAGCGCGTACTTTGGTCCCTCACGTTTCTGAATATAGCCACGCCAGGCAAAAATCAGGAACGGAATCAGAAAAACGACGCCAATTGTGCGACCTAGCAGGCGATGCAAATACTCCAGCCAGAATATGTTTTTGAAATCGCCGACGTCCATTGTCGAGTTAACCTTTTGAAACTCCGGCGACTGCTGGTACAGCTCAAACGTACGTTGCCAGGCGTCGTCAGTAAGAGGCGGCAGAATGCCGGTAACAGGTCGCCAGTCGACCATCGACAGTCCGGAACCGGTCAACCGTGTGACGCCGCCGAGTACGACCATGGCGAAAACAAGCGCGCAACAAACGAGCAGCCAGTTTGCGACTTTACGATTATTAGCAGTAACAGTGCTCATTTCTCAAACAGATCTCCGTATCAATCGGCGAGCAATATTATCAGAGTTGGTCGAGCGGTAGTGCCGTCGTGTACTTAATAGTTTCCATACTGAATGAGGAACTGACGTCAAACAGATTAACCTTCTTGATAAGTTCCCGATACATGCTGTCATAGCTGTTCATGTCTGGCACTACTGCACGCATAAGATAGTCGACCTCGCCACTCATCCTGTGTACTTCCATTACGTTGGGCATTGACGTAGTCACGGAATGAAATTGATCGAACCACTTCGCTGTATGTTCATGCGTCTTGATCGCGGTGAACACTGTGAGATTGAGGCCCAGTGCTTGCTGATTCAGCAAAGTAACTCGCGCCGCAATGACCCCGGCTTCTTCAAGGTTTTGAATGCGTCGCCAGCAGGCCGACTTTGAAAGCCCAATGGTTTCGGCGAGTTCGCCGACGGTCAGTGTTGCGTCTGCCTGCAACGCGTTCAGAATTGCTTTGTCTTTCTTATCCACCACAGCTCCCTCTGCAATAACCGGCTATCGGTCGATGGTCCGGAATAATTAATAATAGCGCAACAATATGCGGAAAAATGCTCAAATAACAGAAAAAAGTGCGTAAATATCGGAATTTTGAGCAATCTCCGGTACCCTTTTTCGCGCTCGTTGCAGTAGCATTCTCCGCAGTTTGGGAGGCCTCGACACCGAGGCAGCAGCTGCGGGTTCCAGGAGCAGGGTCATCAACAACAGATTTTTATATATCGCCTATTGCGTAGCTTTTGTTTTCTATTCCTTTTACGTTTACACGGCGGGAACAGAAGCAGCCCATGTACCGCAAATGAGCGATAACGCACGGCGTGGTCAGGAACTATTCCAGGAGCACAATTGTATCGCCTGTCACCAGTTTTATGGTCTGGGCGGCTACATGGGTCCTGACCTTACCAACACTATTTCCAATCGAGGCGCCGCGTACGCCGGAGTCTTCATTGCGAATGGCACAACGCGCATGCCCAATCTTGGGATCAACGAGGCAGATACGGCGTCGCTGGTTGCCTATCTCGAATTTGTGGATTCGACTGGGACGTATCCACCGAAAGACTACGAAGTAACCTGGTATGGCACGGTTCGACAGGAGGATGACCCTCGATGATTACCCGTGACAATGAATTGCTGGGACTAAACTTCATGCGGCTTGGAATGCTGGCGCTCGCCGTCGGCATGTTTTTCGGCGTCATCGGCGGATTTCAATTCCTTTTTCCCCAGTTCCTGCAGGAACTGCTTTTTACGAAGACACGGCCGCTGCATGTTTCACTGGTGATCTCGTGGATTTTTCTGACCGCCATCGGTGGTATTTATTACTACCTGCCGAGGCAGTGCAAACTGGAACTTTGGTCATTCCGTGCTGTTAACGTTCATTTCTGGGTGTTCATTGTTACCGGTTTGGCCATTCTTATCAGTTATCTCTCTGGAAATTTCGGCGGCCGTGAATATTTCGAATATCCCGCTGCACTGAGCATTCCGATTTTCCTGACATGGATTTTGTTTGGTGTAAATTACTTCCGGACAGTGCGTAAAACAACCGGACCATGGCCCGTCTATTATTGGATGTGGGCGACCGGAATTATTTTCTTTTTTATAACTTTCTGCGAAGCGTACCTGTGGCTGATTCCGTATTTTCGCGAAAGCATGGTTCGTGAAATCATCGTA
>JBLHLN010000120.1:0-6941 GCA_047620565.1 Woeseiaceae bacterium | reverse complement strand
TCGCTATTGTAAATCGGGCCGCTGGAATCCAGAAACGCGCGTTTCATCCTGTGGATCAATGCAGCATTAATTACAAATGGATGCCATCGATCTGTAAAATGAACGGTCCCGCCACATACTGAAACATGCATGGATATTGGGGTCCCGCAAAAGTGCCTCGGGCCTGTCGATTCGGAAGCGCTGCGAGCCAGGATCCTCGAACAGGAGCCCGCAGCGTGGCAGGAGCAACTGCTGCGACAACAGGGCACGCAGTACTCCTATTCCGGCCTGAATACATTCATTCTTGGCTGGATCGTTGAAGAAATTACCGGACAGCCTTTCCACGACGTTTTCACCAGAGAAATCTGGTACCACATTGGTGCGGAATCGGACGCGTCCTACGTTGCTTACCGCTACGGAATTCCGCTGACACATGGTGGCTTTCTTTCAAACATGCGCGACCTGGCACGATTCGGACTGTTGTTCATGCCCAGTTACAAAATTGTTGCGGACAACAAGATCATCTCAGATGAACATATTGATTTTCTGGGCAACCCGGGCAATCCCGAATTGCGAGGTGACGATGGCAGCCAGGCAATTTACCAGTGGACTGCCCACCCGAACGGCGACCTGTCAAAGGGCGGCTGGGGCGGCCAGGGAATTATTGTTAATCCGCGGCGCGACCTCGTCGCGGTCTATGCGAGTTATTACAAAAATGACTATAGCGAAGTTGCGCTGGATCCAATCGTCTTTGACTTGCTCGAAAGTATCTATGGTTCGGCGAATTGAAAGATTCGTACTACTGTATTGAGAACGATGACAGCATCCCGTGCGTCGGAGTCATCACCAATGGCATCGGTTGGCACACCTTAGCCACTGCACCCTGGCACATCTGCTCCGTTGACGGACAGGTATGACCATTGGTAGATATGTCGGCCGCTACAATAATTCGCGATGCGCAACGGTTCGACCAGCGACGAAAGAGTCAGCGAACTGAATTTTGGCAGTATGACCAGCCCAAACCTGAAGGGCCTTTCGATTTCAGCTTCCGGGCGCATTGTGTTGCTTTGGCATCGTGTCGCCCTGGCAATCTCTTGTTAAAGTGGCGTGCGCCGGTAGCGAAAAGGCACAATGTTTCGCAAACGGCCGCGCATGAAGGATATGTTACGCGATGTTGTCAAAGAATTGCCTTTACCGGACTTGCCGAATGCCATCTAATCCAAGCCGAATGTGCCGTCCTGCCGCAGTACTTGCAACTCGGGAGACCTGACCATGGACCGGGAACAAAACTACAGCGATATTCGGGAAGCTGTGCAAAAGCTCTGCACGCAGTTCCCAAACGAGTATTGGCGCAAGCTGGATCGCGATAGCGAATATCCGAGCAGTTTCGTGCAGGCCCTGAACGACGCTGGCTACCTGTCCATTTTAATACCTGAGGAATACGGTGGCAGCGGTCTGCCGTTAAGCGCCGCTTGTGCTGTGCTCGAGGAAATTCAACGCAGCGGTGGCAACGGCGGCGCGTGCCACGCACAGATGTACACCATGGGTACATTGTTACGGCATGGCAGCGACGCGCAGAAAGAGTACTATTTACCGAAGATCGCGGCAGGCGAATTACGCTTGCAGGCTTTCGGCGTGACCGAACCGGCCAGCGGTACCGATACAACCCGTATTCGAACGACGGCCGTTCGTGATGGCGATGACTACGTTGTCAACGGACAGAAAGTCTTCATTTCCCGTACCGAACATTCCGACCTCATGGTGTTGCTGGTGAGAACTACACCACGGGATGAGGACAAAAAGCGTGCCGAGGGAATGTCTGTCCTGTTGGTTGATATGCGCGATGCGCTTGGCAATGGACTGACGATCAAACCGATCAGGACCATGATGAATCACGCCAGCACTGAATTGTTTTTTGACGATCTTCGCGTGCCAGTCGACAACCTTATCGGCGAGGAAGGCAAAGGCTTTCACTACATTCTCGACGGAATGAATGCGGAGCGCATTTTGATCGCTGCCGAGTGTATCGGTGATGCACGCTGGTTTGTCGACAAGTCCACTGCGTATGCCAACGAACGTAAGGTATTCGGCAAAGCAATTGGCGAAAACCAGGGCGTACAATTTCCGATTGCCCGAGACCACATCCAGACAGAGGCCGCAGCACTGATGACCCGCCACGCCGCGGACCTGTTTGACGCGGGGAAGCGACCGGGTGCTGAAGCAAATATGGCAAAAATGCTGGCTTCGGAAGCCGCCTGGGCGGCAGCCGATACCTGCATACAAACCCACGGCGGTTACGGTTTTGCCGAGGAATACGACGTTGAACGCAAATTTCGCGAGACCCGCCTGTATCGGGTTGCACCGATTTCCACAAACCTGATTTTGTCTTACGTAGCCACTCACGAACTGGGTCTGCCGAGGTCCTTTTAGTGGCTTTGCCACTTGCGGGGCAGCTGGTCGTGGCGCTGGAGCAGGCCGTCGCGGCGCCGTTGTGTACTGCAAAGCTGGCCGACGCCGGCGCACGAGTCATCAAGATAGAACGCTCGGAAGGAGATTTTGCCCGTGGCTATGATGACGTAGTGCACGGCGAGAGCAGTTACTTTGTCTGGCTGAATCGTGGCAAGGAGTCCGTGTGCCTCGACATCAAAAATTCTGAGGACAAGGGATTGTTGCTTCGCATAATCAGCAACGCTGACGTGTTTGTGCAAAACCTTGCACCAGGAGCGGCGCAACGAGCAGGTTTCGCCGCGAGCGATTTGCAGAAGCTCAACAAAAGACTGATTACCGTCGATATCAGTGGCTATGGAGAGGACGGCCCATATCGCAACATGAAAGCCTACGATTTGCTGGTGCAGTGCGAATCGGGTCTTGCTTCGATTACGGGCGCGGCATCTGAACCTGGCCGGGTTGGCGTTTCAATCTGCGACATCGCCTGCGGTATGTCGGCGCACGCCGCAATTCTTGAGGCGTTGCTCGAGCGACAGCAAACCGGGCTTGGAAAAAGCCTGAGCATCTCGCTTTTCGACTCTGTCGCCGACTGGATGACAGTTCCATTGCTACACCAGGAAAATACCGGCAAAGCTCCGTCTCGGGTCGGTATCAGTCATCCATCGATTGCACCTTATGGTGCGTTTGCGTGCAGTGACGGCAAGCAAATTGTCGTCGCGGTACAGAATTCCAGGGAGTGGCTGGCATTTTGTGAGCATGTATTGCTGCAGCCTGACTTTGGTGAGAAACCTGACTACGCGAATAATGTCGCCCGGTGCAAGAATCGTGCAGCGCTGGATGCGGAAATCGGTGCATGCTTTGCCAGGCTCAGTCAGGCAGAAGTGATAACGCGATTGCAGGCTGGCGGTATTGCTTATGGCGCGTTAAATGATTTGCAGGCGCTTTCTGTTCACCCGCAATTGCGGCGCACTACGGTAGAGACACCCGGTGGACCCGTGGAATTGGTATCGCCGCCGGCACGATCGTCTGGCGCAGAGGACAGCCTGCGCGCGGTGCCTGCTCTCGGGGAGCATAGTGATGCAATCAGAGGAGAATTTTCCGCCTGACACCGGAATGAAACACCGATGACCTTAACCCAGCAACTCATCAGATTGATTCGCGACAAAGGCATCAGTGACTCTGACCTGCAACGTGCTGCATTTTTTACGCTCGATGCCATCGCTAATGCGCTGGCTGGTCGCAACACCGATGCCGGACGCAAGTTGGTGGAGTGGGGTCGGCAACAAGGTCGTGATGCCGGGCGCCAGGCGTTTGTCATTGGTGGACTGACACACATACTTGAGACGGATGACCTGCACCGTTCGTCGGTGACCCATCCGGGCTGTGTTGTCGTGCCTGCCGTCATCGCTACGGTCGCGCAAGACAACACATCCGGCCAGGATATTTTGCGCGCAATTTTGCATGGCTATGAAGCAATGTGTCGTGTCGGCAACGCGGTAGGTCCGACGCACTACCAGGTCTGGCACAACACAGCGACATGCGGACCATACGGTTCTGCCATGGCGATGGCGTCGTTGAACGGTCTTGCCGATGAGCAAGCCATGCACGCACTCGGCAATGCGGGTACACAGTCCTCAGGCGTGTGGGAATTTCTCGACACAGGCGCAATGAGCAAACATCTGCACGCAGGTCGCGCTGCCGAATCAGGAATGATTGCCGCAAGTCTCGCAGCGCTGGACTTCACCGGACCACCAAAAATCTTAGAAGGAGAAAAGGGTTTTTTCGCCGCCGCCTGCCCGGACGCGAATCCGACTGCAATAACGGCCGCGGCGGACGATGCATGGGAACTTACACAAACGTCCATCAAACCCTGGCCGTGTTGCCGCCACACGCATCCCGCAATTGATGCTGCGCTCGAACTACATGGAACGTTTGACGAAACAAACATTGAAAGTGTGCACGTCGAAACCTACCAGGCTGCGCTGAATGTATGTGACCGACCCGTTCCTGAAAGCGAGTATGAGGCCAAGTTTTCTCTCCATCATACTGTTGCAGTTGCGTTGCTAAATGGTCGGGTCGACTTCCAGTCTTTCAGTTCTGACAGTCGCGATTCGCTTGCAGAATTTCGACAGAAGGTTTCTGTTTCCGCAGCAGAGCCCTGGATATCCGCCTACCCGGCAAGCTGGGGTGCCCGGGTAACGGTCAAAGCAGGCGGCGCGGAATATGTTGCCGAGCGAGACAGCGCGCCTGGAGATCCGGAGCATGCGCTCGATGACGATCAGATGCTCGACAAAGCGGCGTTGCTGCTGGCCTTCGCCGGCTGCGATAGGGCAGAAGCGAAGCGCATCATCGCGGGAGTTCTTGCGCTTGCAAACGGTGACGCCACGGTCACCGGTTCGTTGCGCGGCTTGTTCAGATAGCATTTTCTCGTCATTTTTTAGCAAAAAATTGCTCAAAGCCCTGAATTTTCCGTCGAATCTCTTTCATTTTTGTCGATAATTCGAGACAGAGAGGCGATCCTTTCTCACATCATGGGAATTCCGCAACGGCCAACGCAGGCGGCGATGCTATGAACTACGACGTAACAGATGAGCAAACAATGCTGCTCGATTCGCTTCGACAGACTAGGTACCAATCGCCTGAATTATGCATGAGAAAAATTTGCGGTATGACTGGAATATTGTTCGTAGTACTGTCGGTACTGTCAATATATCGATGAGAAAATTTAGCGTATGGCGATAATTGGTCGATTGTCACTGCGGCACACTATGGCCAAACTGGCAAGCTGCACAAAAACCCAGGGCGGCACGGACATGACAAGCAAGCGGCTCCATCATAAACATTGCGCCGGGCGCTGCGCTGTTTGGCTGTCCATCCCGTTCGTCGTATGTTGCCAGCAAATGGGCAGTTATTGATCTTACAAAAGCCTGGGTATTGGAGCTTGGTCCGTTCAATATGCGCGGCCATGAATTAATTGAAGTCGGCAATCAACGTGGCGCCATAATCTTGGAGACCAGCTAAACGTGCGCTTCACAATTGGCCTAATGGTATTAATCGCAACCGCTGCGTGCGAGACCGATCCCCAGGTGACTATTAACGGTGAGATTCTGCGCGGCAATATCATTGCTGAACTCGACGTAACCTCATTCCTCGGCATTCCGTTCGCAGCTCCCCCGACAGGCGAGCTACGCTGGCAGGCGCCGGCAGAATACGTCGCGGGCAGCGGAATACGCGACGCGAAGACATTTGCGCCCGCATGCATGCAGACGCCGCGAATTGTCGACTGGTACCGGGACCTTGCAGAGCTGTTCGACAACGAGCGAAATGTTGTTGCCGATCTTCCGGTCAGCGAGGATTGCTTATATCTGAATGTCTGGGCGCCGAACGAAACGACAAACGCTGATCTGCCAGTCATGGTGTACATATACGGGGGCGGCAACAACAGTGGCTGGTCCTGGGAACCGAATTATCACGGCCACGCACTTGCGGCCGAAGGCGTGGTGGTCGTAAGCATCGCCTACCGTGTTGGAGATTTCGGATTCTTCGCGCACCCGGATATCAATCAAGGCCCGGCGGTCGCAAATTTCGGTTTGTGGGATCAGATCGCAGCGCTGCAATGGATTCGGAAAAATATTGATTCGTTTGGTGGCGACCCTGATCGGGTAACCGCGTTCGGAGAATCTGCCGGAGCCTCAAACATCGTCTCTTTGATGTTTTCGCATGCAGCAGACGAACTCTTTTCGCAAGGCATTTTGCAAAGCACCGGCGGCTTTGGTCTCGGACCAACCCGGACACTTGCAGATGAACGGGAAAGAGGCGCTGCCCTCGCGCGGCAAATTGGGGATGGCAGACAACTGAGTGTCGCTGAGATGCGCGCCATACCTGCAGACGAATTCATGGAGCTGTCTGAGCAGAATCTGCAAGATCACTACCATGCACCGGTTGTCGACGGCACCCTGCTCGACAAGACCGTCAGCGCCAAAATCGAGAGCGGCGATTTCATTCCCCGCAGGCTCATAGTGGGGACGAACGCGGACGAATGGTACGCATATTTTCCCAAGGACACCGACGAGAAAGTGCTGGAAACAAGAGCGCGAGAAATTTTCCCGCAGGGACACCAGGCTGCGTTGGCAGAAGTCAGCGGCGAGGACGATATCCGTGGTCGACTGGATCGCATCTATACAGCGGCGGAATTTTTGTGCCCCTCGCAATATTTCGCGGAACAGGTTTCAACGAATGACAATCCGGCGTGGGTCTACCTGTTTACCAGGGCTCGCGAAGGCCCTCCGGGAAAAGAATGGCGCGCCTATCACGGTGTCGAATTGCCCTACGTATTCGGTACGCACGATGACTGGATGACAGTTAGTGAAGCGGATAACCGCGTTACGCGGACCACAATGTCTTATTGGCTGGAGTTCGCCAAAAGCGGAAACCCGAATGGTGGTGAGACAGTTCGTTGGCCAGAATTTGAGATGCCGGACTTTGCGGTCCAGGGCATTGATGACCCAACTGTG
>JBLHLN010000119.1:0-6951 GCA_047620565.1 Woeseiaceae bacterium | reverse complement strand
GATGAACCAGGCATCGACGAAGCCCTGCATCATCATTGTGAAGATGCCGAACAACACGGGCACGGTCATATCGATCAATTGTCGACCGACCGGTCCCTGTGTGAGCCGGGGTTGTGGTGGCGTCATGGAAAATTCCGAGGCGTGTGAATCGTCGTCAGGACGACAAAGTCACTATGACGGAGCGCGAGGCATCCTGCAATCGACAAATTTCCGGCCGCGGCTGCGATATGATGGCGTCTGCAAAATCGGGAAGATAAGTGAAACTGAATTTCGACCAGACTATCGACGCTGATCTGCCTACGGTATGGGCCGCGTTTGTTGATCCGGAAAATATGCGTCGCTGGCAGCAAAATTTCGAATCTTATACGCACAAGTCCGGCGTGCGCGGTCAACCTGGTGCCACTGCTGAACTGGTTTTTAATGAAGGAAAAAAGAAAATTATCCTCAAGGAAACCATTACAGAACGACGGGATCCTGATTTCCTTGCCGGCAGTTATGAGTCCGCCTATGGCACGACTGTTATCGTCAATCACTTCGAGGCAATAAATGCAACGACGACGCGCTGGACATCCTGGTGTAATTTTAGTTTCAAGGGATTGATGAAGATCATGGCCGTTTTTGTTGCGGGCTCTATGCGTAAACGCACCGAGGGTGACATGCAGCGTTTCAAATTGCTGGTTGAAACGACAGAGGCCAGTAAGCAGGCATGAGCTGGAAAACGCTTCGCTCCAGGATCATTTTCGACAATCCCTGGATGACGGTTGTCGAAGATCGGGTTATCGATCCCGGCGGCGGCGAAAATGACTACGGGCACGTGAAATTCAAGAACAGGGCCGTCGCGATAGTGCCACTCGATAAAGATGGCAACACCTGGTTGGTCGGCCAGCAACGCTACACACTAGGTCTGTACTCCTGGGAACTGCCAATGGGCGGCGCGCCGCTTGCCGAGGATCCGCTGGCTGCGGCAAAGCGCGAACTGAAGGAGGAGACAGGTCTGATTGCAAATGAATGGCGGCAACTCATGTTCATTCATACAACCAACTCAATCACCAATGAAGAGGGTTATGTATTCGTCGCCAGAGATCTCGAGCAAGGCGAAACGGAATTCGATGAATCTGAAGATTTGCAGGTCAGGAAACTGCCACTGGCGGAAGCGTTGCAAATGATCCGGCAAGGGGAAATCACCGATGTCATATCCATCGCTGCCCTGCTGCGCGTGAACGAACTCTAGAAGATCAGTTTCGCCGTAACGACGTAGCGCATCGGTCCGCCGGCGTCCAAAGCGTCAAATGGATAACAGGTAACCAGGCTCAGCATAGGCGTTACGGTATCCAGCAAAATACTGCCCCGACGCGAGTCCACAACGTCGATATTGCTGACTTCATAGAGATGCCGTCGACCGCTTGCGAGTTCGACCTGTATAGATTCTCCCTCGCGAAGATATTGCAGAAACTGGAAGTGCGTATCGCGATGACCGGCAATAATACTGTTACCAATTTCGCCCGGTAAAACGCTGACCGCGAGGTGGCCGGGAGCAAATGCGAGTGTGCGACCGGAACCGCCCTCCAGGACAATTAACTCGATATCTCCGCCGCGCGCAGTTAATCGGGCCACGGGCCAGGTATCAGCCCAGGGCCAGGGCGCCGGCGCGGCACTGCCGTCCTCAGCTTTGCGCCAGGCCCTTTGCATGAGTTCCTGCGCGACCCAGGCTTTGGCCGGAATATAGGCGCCCTGGCCAAATTGCCAGAAGCCCAGACACAACAGACAGGACACGGCGATGCGGCCAATAACCAGGCTAGGTGATCTGCGCGAATTCACGATGACGACTCCCCGGCGTCAGGAGCAGCAACAGGAACAGTGCAATCACGATGAGTAGCAAGCCGCTCAGTCGGTAGGTACCGGCCGCAGTCGCGGTAGCCGGAAAACCAAAGATCGCATTGCGACTCTGCCCGTACGGCAGCAGGTTTGGCACTTGTTCACCGTTTAGTGCAGATGCAGCAGGTCTTACCGGCGTCTTGTCGACCGCAACGAGACTCGTATATTTGCTAACGAGGTGATGTGTGAGTGCGGTCTCCAGAACTGCCTCGCGGGTCTTGCCTGCGTCCGCGCCGCGCGACACCTGGTCCAGCAGATCCTCGATCCTGGCCCGCGCCCATAGAGCCGCTACGCCACTGCTGTCCTGTTGCATATCAACGGACAGCTCAGCACCCCAGCTACCACCACCGGACTTGCCTCTCAGGGTGACAATGTCTCCGGGTAGAAGGTCCTGATCCATCCGTGCTTTGACAAGAATTGGCTCACCGGAATAGAGATCCGGAACCTTTTGCGGATAACTAAGCGGGGTTTGTCCATTGGGCCACTGCACAACGACGTCAGTAATTTGTGGCTGCTCCAGCTTGCGAAACAGTCGCGCCATTTTCTCGTTAACTTCATGCAGCGCACTTATGAACGTAAAGCTCCCGCGTCCCGCCTGTGCAGCTTTGCGCATGAACCAGCTATTGGGCGCAGATCCGATACCGACGGTGAAGAATCGTGTAGCACCAAGATTTCTCTCGATAAGATTAAACAACTCCTGTTCGTTGCCGACGCTGCCATCCGTAATGAAAATTACCTGCCGCAGGTGAGTTTCACTTGCCGGTGCCAGCAGCGCCTGCTCAATCGCAGGTCGCATTTCAGTTCCGCCATTCGCTGTTAGGCCGGCTACAAAACGCTTCGCAATGCCAAGATTGTTTGCGGTTGCATCGACTGCAGCGGGAAACAACGCTGCAGTGACAGAGTTGAACTGGATAATGTTGAAGCGATCCGCAGGTTTTAGTCCGTCGAGAGCGAGACTTAGCGCCCTGGTCGCCTGACCGATCGAGGTGCCGTGCATTGACCCTGACGTATCAACGACGAAAATCAGTTCTCGCGGAATCTCAGTCGCAGCGGCGTGCTCTTCGGCTGGTGGCAGCATCATGAGAAGAAGGTGCGGCTCTCCATCGACGGTCTCAGTGAACATCATCGCGCGCGGCGCCGCTGCTGCAACCGGTTTCCAGGTTAGCTCAAGATCGTGGTCCATCGGCACATCGGAACCGGTCAGGTCAATCTCATAGTGATCCTTTTGTTCGCTGACGCTGATTGGATGATAGCGGCTCGCAATAATTTCCAGTGCGACTCCGGCATCTATTTCTGCGTGAAAATTGAGGCGGTGACTGCCCGAGGTCGCAATTGCGGGCGGTGTAATCAGCGATGCATCAACGACGCGATCAGTGTCAGGTGACCAGCCCGATCCCTTGCGGCCCGCGAGCGGCGCGCCCGGAATATACCTGGGTGTAATGGTGATCGGAACACGCAGGCTGAAGCTTTCCTCGTCATAACGCAGGGTTTGCAGATACTCTATTTCAATCGCAACTGTTTCACCCGGCGCAACATTGGCAACTGACGTCGTAAATATATTTGCACGCTGTTGCTCAACAAGGCTGGCTTTCTTGCCGGCCGTTTTCGCTGCTTCGTACTCTTTCTTCGCCGCTTCTTTTTCCCTGATTTCTCCCTCGATGATTCTTTCGCCGATCGTCATTCGCAAACGGTCAACCGCGGCGGCATCCGGCAACGGAAAAACGTATACACCCTCCACCCACTCCGAACCGGAGTTGCGAAACGACTGCCGTACGCTGACGCGCGCGACCATGCCGCTTACCCGTGCATTGATATCCGTGTTAACGCGCGTCGCGACCTGGTAGCCATTTTTCATGCGCAGCAACAGGCTGCCACTTTGCATCTGACCCGGCGTGATGTCGTTGTCTGTAGCGCCGCCAGGCAGAGTCTCCTGAGAGAAGGTGTCCGGGCTGATCACGATTGTCAGCAGCAGCGCCGGCCAGGCCCGGCGTATGCCCTGACTCAGAAGTCTGCGTATCTTTTCGCGCGCCGGCACCGCGACTGCCGGATGCCAGCGCTTCACTCGCCTGTACCGACCTGCTTGCCATTGTGAGTTCTCCAGCCGCTTTGCACGCATTTGCTTTCTCCCTGTTCTCATAGCTGACATTCAAGCAAGTCAATGCGTCGGCTTGCGGACACGGACATGGCAATGCACCGGCGTAATGTGGCAAATTGTGTCTCCCGGTAGGGAGTCAGATTTATGTCCAAGAGAATTGCCATCGTTGAAGACGAAGCCGCGATACGCGAAAACTACGCGGCCGCATTTCGTCGCGAGGGATATGCAGTAGACCTTTATGAGGCGCGCCGTCCTGCGATGGACGCCTTTGAGGCACGCCTGCCGGACCTCGTCGTTATTGATATCAATCTGAAAAATGATGTCGAAGGTGGCTTCGATCTGTGTCGCGAATTGCGCAGTCGCGCCAGTGATCTACCGATTATATTTCTGACTGCGAGGGACAGCGAGTTCGATGCTGTTTCAGGATTGCGGCTCGGCGCCGATGACTACCTGACCAAGGACATCAGCCTTCCGCACCTGATGGCGCGGGTTGCCGCCCTGTTTCGGCGAATGGACGCTATGCAAAGGCCTCTTGCGGAAGAAAACCGCCTGCAACGAGGTGATCTCGAAATTGATACGGATCGCATGACGGTTCGCTGGAAGGACGAGCCCGTTGGCCTGACCCTCACCGAATTCTGGATGATTCATGCGCTTGCCCGCTACCCGGGTCACGTCAAGAATCGCCAGCAGCTGATGGATGCCGCGCAAGCTGTCCTGGACGACAACACTATTACGTCGCATATAAAAAGAATACGCCGCAAGTTCCTCGCTATAGACGCAGAATTTTCTGCAGTGGAAACCGTTTATGGCATGGGCTATCGCTGGTTAGTGGATTGATCGCCAGCGGCCGGTCATGAATCTCAAACGGCAGCTGCTGCTCGTGAGCGTTCTGACGCTAATCCTGCCCTGGGCGGGCTGCCAGTTTATTCGTGAGACGGAGTCCGCGCTGCGGGAAGGACAGCAGCAAATGTTGTCTGGTACAGCACAGGCAATTGCCGATTCCCTGTCACAGTTTCCGGATGAATTGCTAACCGCCAATGACAATTCCCTCGGCGCCAATCAGTTGTACGGGCAGGCGCTTCAATCTGCGCCGCTGGTTGACGGCTACCTTGACGACTGGGGAATTGAAGACGAGTCCAGGGTTGCGCTACGCGGCACCGACGGCATCATTCGTTATGTTGTTGGTAATTATGGTCGCTACCTGTTCCTGCATCTCGATGTGCGCGATTCTTCCCCGTTTTATGCGCAGCAACCGGTTACGCAAAAAATCGTCTACGCAGATGAAGTCTCCCTGGTCAGCGACAACGACTTTGGCGAACGAACCGTTTTCCGATTTCGCGCCGAAGCGCCGGGGGAAATTGTCGCAACCCGCGAAACAGGTGCGGAAGTCTTCGCAGAGACGAGAATTGAAGCACTGTGGCGGGACACGCCCAGTGGCTACCAGCTTGAGGCACGCATTCCGCGCAACCTGCTGGACGCCAGGCTCGGTATCGCAGTAACCAACACGTCGGACCCGCTGGATCCCGGCGTACGCAGCGCAAGTTACAGTGGTACGACACCGGGGCACTTCGTTACTATCTCGCCGCTTTTGCAAAGCGTCGCGGCCGGCTATATCCAGCCTGGTTTACGTCTCATCATCACAGATATTCGTGGCTGGCGGCGTGCGCTGGCGGGGAACATATCTACGACGACGGCAGGTGCCGGCGACTCTGAGGCAGCAAGTGGCTGGTTGCGACTGACCTACAACCTGTTGCTTGAACCCGGAGACGACGTTGCATTGGTCGGTCCCGATCCCAGCGGCCGAGAACAGCTTAGTTACATTAATGACGCGCTGCAGGGGCAGCCGGCAAGCCGCTGGTTTCGCAGCCCCGATACCGGCCGCGCTGTAGTATCGGTAGCGCACCCAATCTGGTCGGGCACAGTGCAGACCGGCGCAATAGTCCTGCAACAGGGTACTGACGCCATATTAAGCCTGACGAATGAAGCACTCACGCGGCTCATTAATTTGACCCTTATTTCGACGCTTGGCGTTGCCCTTGTATTGCTGGGTTATGCCAGCTGGCTGTCGTCGCGAATTCGCCACCTGAGTAACGCGGCGGAGCGCGCCCTCGATGAAAAACATGTTCGTGCAGCATTGCCGAGCGCGCTGGCTGGTGATGAGGTCGGCGATCTATCGCGAAGTTTTTCCAGCGTGCTGCGCCAACTCGGCACTTACAACGACTACCTGCAATCTCTGGCGACCAAGCTTTCGCACGAATTACGCACGCCATTAACGATAGTGCGTTCCTCGCTCGAAAATCTTGAACATGAACCCTTGTCCGGCGATGCCATTACCTATACAGCGCGAGCCAAAGATGGCGTTGAACGACTGGGCACAATTCTCAATGCCATGAGTGAAGCGACCCGAACAGAAGAACTCATGGAAAATATCGAATCTGAATCCTTTGAGCTGGGCGCCATATTGAAATCTACGGTCGCAGCTTACAGCGATGCCTGGCCGCAACGTCAGTTCGTTTTTGATGACCGTTCTGCCGCAACGAAGATCCTGGGCTCGCCGGAACTCATCGTGCAAATGCTGGATAAGCTTGTTGACAACGCAGTCGGCTTTTCCGCCGCTGGCGACGTTATCGATATTTCATTGTTTGTTGAAACGCGTCAGGTGCTGCTGCGGGTTGCGAATCCCGGCCCGCCATTGCCGGAAGCGATGCACAGTCAGCTTTTTCACTCAATGGTGTCTGTGCGTGAAGGCGAACCCGGTAAGCACCTCGGGTTGGGTTTGCACATCGCGCGTTTGATTGCTGAAGGTCACAACGGAACTATTAGCGCCAGCAACACTGACAATGGCGTCGCCTTTGAGATTCGATTTCCGTCTTATGACGAAGAAATTGAGTCGTAATTCCTGTGCTCCGCCAGCAGACCATGGTCTGCTGGCGGAGCATTCAGGTATTACGGCGTGTACCAGATAGGCGAGGTGTAGGCAC
>JBLHLN010000118.1:0-6992 GCA_047620565.1 Woeseiaceae bacterium | reverse complement strand
CGTCCTCACCAGCAACTAAGCGTCACGACGCTTGTTTGTGGGAGCGACCCTGTCTGTAGGAAATACCCTGTTTCGTGGGAGCGCCCCTGTTTCGTGGGAGCGCCCCTGTTTCGTGGGAGCGCCCCTGTTTCGTGGGAGCGCCCCTGTTTCGTGGGAGCGCCCCTGTTTCGTGGGAGCGGCTTCAGCCGCGAATCTAATCTGAATTTTTGGCACCAACCTATCGTGGGAGCGGCTTCAGCCGCGAATCCTTTATCTTTTTGCACCGACTACAAGCACGGCGACTCCCTTATGCTCATGGCTCGCTGCGCTGCGCTTTACTTCGCATAAGGGAGTCGCCGTGCTTGCAGTCTCTGTACTGCGACCTCTAAAAATCCGCGCTGCGTGCAGGACGCGGGTTGTCGGTTCGGTGCATGAGACTGTGGCCCGCAGGGATGCGGGCCTCAAGCCTACAGGGACGTACTTGCGGCGGGTCTCATGGGCCGGACTGGCGACCCGTGTCCGGGTTGGCGCGATTACAGGCTGGGTAAGAATCAAAGAATTCGCGGCTGGAAGCCGCTCCCACGAAACAGGGGTGCTCCTACAATCCAGGGAGTAACTCCCACAAACGAGGGTCACTCTCACGCTGACATAAATGAAAACGGCCCCTTAATAAAAGGGGCCGTAAATATAGTTTGGTGCCGATAAGAAGATTCGAACTTCTGACCCCATCATTACGAATGATGTGCTCTACCAACTGAGCTATATCGGCATAATTCTCAACTGAGTCCATCTGAATCGGCGGCGAGTATAGCCTCGCTGATCGCCGGCCGCTAGCGTTGCTTGTTGCGGATCCTGATCAGGACCTCGACGCTTTCCTTTTCGGTGCCTGGCGGCAGCGACGGCAGGTCGGGAATACTGACCCGGTCGTTATCGATATCAACCAGCTCGCCCGTATCAACGTGATAAAAATGGTGATGCGCATGGGTCGTTGAATCGTAGAATTTACGCGTCGGGTCGACATTGATTTCTCTCACCAGGCCCTTTTCACTGAATAAATTCAATGAGTTATACACAGTGGCCTTGGATACACGGCTGCCCGCAACCTTCAACTTGTCGAGTATCTGGTCGGCGGACAGATGCTGCGGACGACCGAGGAGCACCTCGGCAACCTCAATTCTCTGGGCGGTCGGCGATACACCGTGACGGCGCAATGTTTCCAGTATGTCCGTGCGCGACATTGACTAGTTCTCATGCAATAAGACTGGTCGGAAGTATAGAACAAATTATCTTCCGATTGATCAATTGGCAGATTCTGCCCGGAAATTGAGACGGTGCATTGAGCCTGGCCCGGCTAGGCTTTCGCTTTCAGACAAGGAGGTTTGAAATGCATGCCCGACAAACCGCGTACAGCTTGTACGAATTGCTCATGACACTGGCAATCTTCGCAACGGTGATGACTCTCGGACTGCCGGCGTTCGGCGAAATCGTGGCCAGCCATCGCATCAGGGTAGAGATCGACGCACTATTCCATGCGATTCATCTGGCCCGCAAAGAGTCCGTCGTGCGGCGCCGGGTCGTCACAATCTGCCCGTCCCGCGATGGCCAGATCTGCGACCAGACCCTCGACTGGTCGAATGGCTGGATCATGTTCGCCAATCATGACCGCAGCAGCGCACAAACGCGCGACGACGGCGAGCCGGTTTTGCGCCGCTCGAAGGTCCGAAAAGGGGTCCGAATTTCAACCAACAGGCGCAGTTTTTCGCTCCGCTCGACAGAGCTCAGAGCCACCAATGGCACCCTCGTTTTTTGCGACTCAGCCGACCGGGTGCCTCCACGTGCGCTGGTCGTTAGTTATACCGGGAGGCCTCGTGTAGCCTCAAAAAATACGCGTGGGCAGCCCTATGAATGCGCGCATTAAGTTAAATAAGACAGCGACGTTTTGACCGCTTGTCCGCACCCAAATGCCGCTTGTCGGATACTTCTAACGGGTGCCGGCGACGCGCGTATATTGCGCCCATGAAACTTAAAAACCAAAGCGGGTTCACGATCTACGAACTGATGATCACGATGCTGATCATCGGCATCATTCTGACGATCGGCGTACCGAATTTGAGCGAATTCACACAAAACAGTCGCCTGACTTCAACATCAAATGACCTCCACTCAAGCTTCCAGCTGGCCCGCTCCGAGGCCGCCCGAGCGAAGAGCAATATCACGATCTGCGCCAGCGTGAATTCACTGGATCCGGCCGCGGCCTGCGGCGGTACGTTCAATGATGGCTGGATAATTTTCGTCGACACCAACGGCGACCTGGTTCGTGACGCTGGAGAGAATATCCTCAGGGCCCACCCGCCGGTTGCGAGCGGCGTGACGGTTACCACAAACGGTGGTTCAAACTATTTTTCCTTCGCCGGCACCGGCCTTGGCCGCGGTGACATTGGCGGCAACCCGTCCCTTTCTACGGCGATGATTTGCGACGACCGCGGCATCGATGATGCACCTGGTGGCCGGGCAACCGCTCGCCGGATGGTTGCTACACCAATCGGACGAGCCACCATTATCAGCGACAAAGCAATGATTCTCGCCGCCGGAGGAGTTTGCCCGTAACGGCGAATAGCGAACTTATGAGAAATAACGACGTGCAAATACTGAATATCAAGAACCGAGCCTGGTCGCCCAAAAGAGTCAGTGGCTTCACCCTTATTGAGGTGTTGATCGCACTCATCATCTTGTCCGTCGGCATGCTTGGCATTGCTGGCCTCTATGTACACAGCATGCAGGCAGGACGCACTTCGATGCTGCGCCACAATGCAGTCACGCTGGCTGGCGACATTGCTGACCGGATTCGTGCGAATCCACGTGCCGGACCGGCGTATGCACTGGCCGGTGCGAACAACCTGTGTGTCGGCCTGGGCATCGACTGCACGATTGGCCAGATGGCCGCCCACGACATTTTCCTTTGGGATCAGCAAGCAGCATCGACTATGCCCAACGGCGCGGTAAATATCGTTTTTAACAACGGCGTTGCACCGCCGACTTTTCAGATCACGATCAGCTGGACGGAACCCGGCATAGTACCTCCGCCGAGTTACTCAATCACCATTCCAGTACTTCCTATTTAGGCGCGACGATGAAAACGAACGAAAAAAGAGCAGCGTTTTTCCATCAAACCGGTATGACAATGGTTGAGCTTATGGTGTCACTCGCCATTGGTTCCTTTCTGATGGTTGGCGCAGTACAGGTTTACAACCAGAGCCGCCAGGCTTTCGTGATCAACGAATCAATTGCACGTGTCCAGGAAACAGCACAGTTTGCAATGGATACCGTTGAAGCGGACTTACGCATGGCCAGCAACTGGGGTCAGCATAGTCGCGGCACGTCGATCGAAGGTCGTTCCCTGCTCGGTACAGCAAATCCACTGGGACTGCCTGCACCTGGCGGGTGTGGCGCGACCTGGGCACTGGATCTGCGTCGCCCGGTTGAAGGCGACAATAACGGTTACACATTGCCGTGCGCCGTAGTCGGCGGTTTACAACCCAACACTGACACCGTAACGACCCGTCGCGCGACTGTTACAGCAACGCCGTTAGCTGCAGGCACGTTACAAGTACAAACAAATCGCATTGAAGGTCAGCTGATGACTGACGGCAACCTGCCAGGCGCCATGACGGCAGCAGATTCCGAGACGCATAACATGCTGATCAATACCTACTACGTAGCCGCAAGTTCAACGTTGATTCCGGGTGTACCGACATTACGCCGCAAAAGCCTGGTGACTGCCGGAGGCGCTCCGGCAATTGTTGATCAGGAAGTCGCGCCCGGCGTCGAAAACATGCAGCTACAGTTTGGTGTAGACGTAAACAAAGACAACACAGTCGACCGCTATATCAATCCGGGCGACCCAATATTGAACAACGCAGATCCTGCATTCATTCCGGGCGCGCGCGTCATGACAGCACGCATCTGGCTGGTTGTGCGCTCTGTAACACAGGAAATCGGGCTTCAGGACAATGTCAATTACATAGCAGGTGACGTCAACCTGGGTACCTACAACGATCAATTCCGCCGCATGCTCGTTTCGAAGACGATACTGCTGCGCAATGCCAGAACATAAAACGAATCATTTTGCAGAGAATTGCGATGAAAAATTACAACATAAAAAATAATCAAAGTGGCGCGGCACTGGTGGTCGGCCTGGTATTACTGGTCGTAGTAACTGTGCTTGCCGTGTCTGGCATGAATACGGCAACGACCGAGCTGGCCATGGCACGCAACGACCAGAACTACGAAAATGCCTTTCAGGCGGCTGAATCCGGGCTGGACCAGGCTTTGTCGATGCAGCCGTTTAATACGGCTGTCAACGTCAACCTGGTACAGGACATCAACGCCAATGACACGGTTACGATAACTGTTCAGTATGAAGATTCGTCTGTAGCGCCTGCTGACAGCGCATACAGCTGGGGCAGCGGCATTTCAGCACTGCACTTTCTCGCGACGTCAACGTCACAATCGAAACGAGCTGGTGTTGCAGGAGCGGTCACGGACAGAGACGCAACTGCAATTCACTCGCAGGCCTTTTATACGATTGGCCCGGAATTTAATCCTCTTTGAACTTATTTTATTGAGCTACTACTTAGGGAATTGTGGTGAAACTCATGAACATTAAAAATTTATTGATTTGCACAGTGCTGTTTATCAGCCTTCCGGCTGCAGCGGATTTTGAAACAGTGTCACAGGCTTACGAAATCGCTCTAAGTGATTTCCGCGTCCCTGCAACACCGAGCAGCGGTGTGCAATTTAAAGAATGCGCTGAATGTGATTCGACCATCATTCGCGTAACACCCAACACCGAATATCGAGTGAACGGATATCTGGTCGATCTGAAGGAATTTCGCAAGAACGTATTCCAGATTAAAGATCGCGCACAGACGATGGTAATCGTCCTTCACCACCTCGAATCTGACACGGTGCAAGCCGTGTCAGTCAGTCATTAATTTTAGGCAATTGAAATGAGAGCCAAGGGGCAGATCATGAAGATCTCTTTAGCTAAAGCAACATGGATGAGCGCGAGCTGTGCGATTGCAATACTCGCAGGCGCACCGGCAATAGCAGACGATACGGAGTTGCTGTTGATCAATCCGGACCCTACACAGAATCCGAAACCGAACGTCATGTTCATCCTGGACACGTCAGGCAGTATGACGACCACGGAGAACACGATTGAGCCCTACGACAGCGTCATTACGTACGCCGGCGCGTGCCGTACCGACGCAATTTACTGGACCGATGTAGATGTCCTGCCGGTTTGTGACGGCACGGAGCTCAACTGGGTAAACAAGACTGCGTACCATTGTGACTACGCGGTGCAACAAATGTCCGGAATTGGCAGCTTTACCAACACGATGGTGCAATTTCGCAATGGCGGCAAAGATGGTAGCGGGTCGGGCCCATTTCGCTGGCAGTACATTGCTCTTGGCTATCACACACAACCGGTTGAATGCCAGGCTGACTCCGGCGTACATGGCGACGGTCGCGCGACATTCCTGTGGGCGGACAACGGCACGAATCTGCCAGACCCGTGGATCGATGATTATACGCGGGAACTTTCCTGGGGTAGTGCACCACGTAACCTCGGTTACACATTTTATGATGGCAATTACCTGAACTGGAAAAGTTCGCCTGCCAACGTCGTAATGTCGCGTTCTAACATTATGAAGGAGGTCACCAAGAAGGTCCTGACTTCCGTAAATAACCTGAATGTTGGCCTGATGCGCTTTAACAACCAACAAGGTGGGCCGGTTATGCTCGGCATTACCGACCTCGACGCGAATCGCACGCAGGTACTGAACGCGATCGATTCGCTGCCGGCGAATGGCTGGACCCCGCTGTCCGAAACACTTTATGAAGCAGCACTTTACTGGCGTGGTATGCCGGCACATTACGGCAACTTGATCAATGAAACACCGACTGATCCGGCCGCACTGGCGGCGACTGTGCCCATGGAGGTCTACCGGGCACCAACATCTGACGTCTGTGCAAAGAATTTCAACGTTTTGCTCACTGACGGACAGCCAACGCAGGACACGGACTCGGAAACACTGGTACCTGCTCTGCCCAATTTTTCTTCAGCATTGGGTCGTGGTGCCTGTACCTTCACAAACGAGGGAGACTGTCTTGACGACATTTCAGAATACCTGGCCACTGAAGATATCGATTCAAGCATGCCTGGCACGCAACGTGTTATTACACACACGATTGGCTTTACGATCGACTTGCCAATTTTGCGCGACACTGCACTCGCGTCAGGTGGACAATACTTCCTGGCGGACGACGTTGAGACGCTGACCAAGACCTTGCTTGATATTATTGCGAACATTAACGATCGCTCATTGTCATTCTCTGCACCGGCAGTTTCTGTTAACACGTTTAACCGTACGCAGAACCTGAATGATTTGTACCTGACGATGTTCGGCGCCAAAGCGAAAGCTCACTGGCCCGGCAACCTGAAAAAATACAAGATTACCAACCGGGCAATTACTGATGCCAATGGACTTAGCGCCGTAGATCCGGCCACCGGCTTTTTCTACGATACAGCGCAAAGTCACTGGACCTTCGGCGGTGCTGACGGTAATGACGTACGTCTTGGCGGTGCAGCGCACCAGTTGCCTGATCCGTCTGTGCGAAACCTGTTTACCAACAACAGTGGCAGTGACCTGACTGCGACGGCAAACCTGCTTACGCCTGCAAATTCGGGCGCATACACCAATGCCGACTTTGGCCTGACCGGTTCGACTGGCGAGCCGACGATTGACGAAGTAATTCGCTGGGCGCGTGGCGAAGATATTCGCAATGAAGACAACAACATTGCAACTAATGTTCGCTACGCGATGGGCGACCCGCTGCACTCGCAACCTGCTGCAGTAGTTCACGGCGGAACCGCCGCCAACCCGGATGTCGTTGTGTATACGGCAACTAATGACGGCTACCTGCACGCTATTGATGGCGCGACAGGT
>JBLHLN010000117.1:0-6998 GCA_047620565.1 Woeseiaceae bacterium | reverse complement strand
CCTCACAGGCCATGTGGTTTATCTAGAGGGGAGTGCAGTCGGTAGTCGTTAGGCCGATCCCGCAAATCTCCCGCGGCGCAGTAGCCAATGCATTTGCATACTTACAAAATAACCTAGTGACGAGCCAGGTCGGCCCCTGCCTCCCGAAGACATTAGGGCGTGTGAAAGTAATTGTTATTAATAGGCATGCTGGAGACGCCCGCGGACACAAAGGCCCAACAAGTCATAACGGGTCAGGACTGATTCCGGCAAAATTCCGGTACTCAAAAGTCAGATCGCAAAGCAGACGCTGGACTATCGGCGCAAAGGCGGCCGGGACTTCTTCAGGCAAAGATCAACCAGGTCGTCGATCTTCGCGACTCCGACACACATGACGCTGTCTGCGCCACCCCAGTAAATTTTCACGGTGCCGTCGTCCTCGGCGATAGCACCACAGGTGAAGACTACATTGTGGACGTAACCGGTCAGCTCCCACGGGTCTTCAGGTGACAATATCCAGTCGTCGGCAACGCCGAGCACTTTGGTCGGATCGGCAAGATCATGCAGCGCCACACCCAGGCGATACACGGCACCATCCATGGTCGGAAATACACCGTGGTAGATGTTGAGCCAACCCTGCTCGGTCTTAATCGGCGTTGCACCGGGTCCTATCTTCATTTCATCCCAGTGATACTGGACAGGCTGGAGCACCGGTACCGAATCTCCCCAGTGAACCAGGTCCGGAGACCAGGATAGCCAGATGCACCAGGGGTTGATTTCCGAGTGAGGCCGATCGAGCCGGGCGTAACGGCCAGCGAAAGTGTCTGGAAAAATTACTACATTGCGCATATCTGCCTGGCTAATGAGCGACACTCTCTCGACCGACTTAAAATCGCGCGTTTTCGCCAGACCGATACGCACGCCAAACCTGGAATAGGCGCTGTAGGTAATGTAGTACTCGCCGCCTAGCAAACAGATTCGTGGGTCTTCGACACCGTACTCCTCGTGAATTGCGAAGGCACTTTCGCTCGAAGGCACGATGAACGGTTTCGGATCTGCGTGGAATTTGTAACCGTTGTCGCTCCGTGCGATACCGAGTATCGATCGTCCATTACGCAAGTGCGAGCGGAATAGCAGGATGTACTGATCCCCATACTTGGTTGCCGCTGCATTGTGAACCGTCTCAACGGCGTAGGGGATATCGTGCCTCGTGAGGATCGGATTTCCCTCATACCGGGTCACCAACGGTTTATTGTTCATCGCGCGCTTCCCCGTTCAAAATTTTTTCGTAAACGCGAACATAGTCGCGTGCCATACGTGCACTGGTAAACCGTTTTTCAACATCGGCGCGGCAGATGGATCTGTCAATCGTTGCAATCGCGGTGACAGCGTTTATTGCACCTTCAATGTCCCTAACAATATAGCCGGTTTCCCCGTTACGAATGATTTCCGGCATCGAACCGCGGTCAAATGCGATGACGGGAGTACCGCACGCCATGGATTCGATCAGGCTCAAGCCAAACGGTTCGTCGAAACTGATCAAATGCAACAGTGCCAGCGCATGACCCAATACATCTGCCCTTTTGTCGGGCCCCACGGAACCGAGATATTCCACAGTTGACCCGTCAATATGAGGTTCCACTTGCGTCGTGAAGTAATCCTGATCCTGAATGATGCCGGCGATCATCAGCTTGATCCCGGCGCTTCGGGCAACCTGGATCGCTTCGCGAACGCCTTTATCCGGATGGATGCGACCAAAGAACAGGAGGTACTCACCTGCCGTGCCCGAAAACGGAAATTGTGTGACATCAATACCGTGATGAACGGTTGCGATGTATTCGAGTTGCGGTGATTTGTCTGACTCGCTGATCGCGACATAGTGGCTGCGAGCATTGTACTTTTTGTAGACCGGTATGATTTTTGGCGATGAGAAGCCGTGAATCGTCGTCAACACTGGCGTTTCGACCAGTCCGGAATAAGATAGCGGTAGAAAGTCAAAATGATTGTGAACGAGATCAAATTCAGCGGCACGCTCAAAAACTTCGGAAATGTGCAGGCACTCGGCCACCTTTGGATCAACTGAGTGGTCCTCCGAATACGGGCGTGGACACACGGCGACCAGGTTGCCGCTGGTTTGGGAGTCCCCGGTTGCGAAAAGGGTGACGTCCAGGCCCATATGCACCAGCTCTTCCGTTAGAAGGCTGACTACCGATTCCCACGGCCCGTAGTGGAGCGGCGGGGTGCGCCATGAAATGGGGCTTAAGACTGCGATACGCATGAATATGCTCGAATTCGGCGATTCTCAATAGTGTGAATCTTGATACAAGCGTCTAGCGGTCAACATGGCTATAATTCGCACGGTTCGAATTCCGGCCAATGACCGCAGGCCATTGTTAGTCAGATTTCCCCATTGCGCAATCATCAATGAGAATTAGAGAAAAACGTAAACAGCTGATCAAACGGCGCTCGACGGTGCTGAATGCCGAGAGTGCCCGGGTCATTACCCGACCGCACATTCCCGGAGACAGGGACCGCATACAGGTACTGATCAAACGGGTCTCAAAATTGAGCGAGGGAGAGGTGCAGCATTTGCTCGAGGCTGTCTTCCATGACTTCTCAGGGCGTCACCGGAACTTCCGCGAGACACTGCAGAGGAACTTTGATCGTATTGCCGAGCACGCGCCAAAAAATGTCACGTTGTCGGCCGAGCAAGAATCACTACTGGGGGCCTACTTTACGGCAGAGTATTCTGTTGAGGCAGCCGCGCTCTTCAATCCTTCGATTGTTCCCCACCCTGATCAGAAAGGCGTTGCGAAGGGATCGCAGCGATTCATCATGAGCTTCAGAGCGACCGGTGAAGGTCACGTGTCCTCGATTGAATTTCGAAGTGGGATGATTGACGAAAATCAAGACATTTTTCTGGACCCAATCAGCCAATATGTTGCGACGCCTGAGATACACACAGATCCTCTTTACAGTAGTGTTCATTTTCGGCGAAAACTCGACGAGATGGGAGCAAGTGAACGGGTCACGAATAAATTGTTGAAAGGACTTGGCGAAGCATTTACGTTTGGTCAACTGGAATCAAAAATACAGAAACTCCTTTCGACGAAGTTTCGACTGAAGGACAAACGTCAAGCAATTGAGACCGTGATGTGGCTTGCACGGTCCAATTACGAAGTCATTTTTCGGACTGATGAACAAATCTCCGAGCGGGTAATCTTCCCAGTGTCCGCAAATGAGAGTTCAGGTATCGAGGACGCTCGGTTTGTGCGTTTCCAGGACGAAGACAAATCGGTCATCTACTACGCCACTTACACGGCATACAACGGCTTCGACATACTGCCGCAGATTCTTGAGACGACCGACTTCCTGACCTTCAGAATGCACACGATTGCCGGAAAGGCAGCGCAAAATAAGGGCATGGCGTTGTTTCCAAGAAAGGTCAACGGCAAATACGTGATGCTGTCGCGCCAGGACGGTGTCAATAACTACATCATGTTCTCGAAGAGCCTTCGCTTCTGGGACGAGGCGCAGCTACTGCAGGAGCCCGTGCACCCGCTGGAGTACGTTCAGGTTGGCAATTGTGGCTCGCCGGTGGAGACGCCTGAAGGATGGCTCGCACTTTTCCACGGAGTCGGTCCCATGCGGAGATACAGTATCTGGGCAGAACTTTTAGACCTTGACGATCCGACGCAGGTTATTGGTCGGCTGCACGAACCGATATTGACACCTGATGAGCATGAACGTGATGGCTACGTACCCAACGTGGTGTATACCTGCGGAAGCATGATTCACGGGGATACGTTAATAATACCGTACGGCATTGCTGACCAAAGATGCCGTGTTGCAACCCTTTCTATTACCGATCTCCTGTCACAACTCAAGGCAACATGAGTTACGTTTAAGCCGCATCAGGATGTTCCGCACGACGCGCGTTGGCGTTCGGTTCCTCGAAGCGATTATGACTCGTCGTTAAGCCTCGTAGATTGTAAATGGCGAGCAAAGAGCAAAGGTAAGACAGCGTCGATTCCGCGCCCTGATTCTCATTGACTCCGTTCCGCATGAGACCATCGCGACAGCCGCCGCCGCCATAATCATAGAGCTGAATTTGCTGATCATTCGTCCCTAGATACCAGTTGAAGCAAGTGGACGCCAGCTGAACCCATTCCTCCCGTTGCGTGCACTCATAGGCTTCAATGCTGGCGCCGACCATCGCAGCTGCCTCAAGAGGTTGTTGATCGTATCGTGCTTTGCTCCCACCTTTTGGAAACCAACCCTGGTTGCCAACAGGGGAGTACCACCCAGCAGCAGCATCGACTTGAACGTCTCTTAACCATTCGAGCACATCGATACCGGTCTTCACCATGTCGTCATTGTTAGTAGCACGACCACAGGCTAACAGCGCTTCCGGCAGGCGCGCATTGTCGTAATTCAACTCTGCTTCATGCCACTGCCAGTCTTTGGTGGCGAATTGGCGGAAACGTTCCATAAGTCTGTTGCCCAGCGATTCAAGCAGGCTCCGGACTTGACCGTCATCGTCGTTTCGACGGAGATACGCCTGCATGCCAAGAATTGGGAACGCGATGGCCCGCGAGTCTGAAAAACTTTCTAGCGCCGGTAGCGCCTCGTGGAAGAGTTTGGTCGCGAGCGCGACCTGACCCGCGTTTTGCCCCCAGCCCACCATTACGCCCAGCGCCCACAGCGCGCGCCCGTGAGAATCTTCTGATCCAACGGCCTCGAGCCATTGACGCTCATAAGACATAAAATTACGAAATCTGCCAGTCTCCGGATTGAATGCATCATCCAGGAAACTGAGGTAAATAGAGGCTAGACCGATCAATGAGGTATCGCTGTGATTCAAATTAGCTGCCCTGGCAACGACAATTAGCGCCCGTGCATTATCGTCCACACAGTAACCATGCGCTCGGTTCGGAACCGTAAACCTGGCGTGCTGGAGTACGCCAGTGTCATCCGTCAAAAGACGCAGATGATTCAGATTAATCTGCGGCAGCCGCTGTTCTTGTTGACTCAAAGTATTGAGTGCAGGGACGTCAACCACACGTGATCGCTGTGCTTTGGCCTCTGAAAAAAGCTCCATGTAATGACGGCCCATCTGCTTCATCACCATTGGGCGGGAGTATTCGTAGGCCGCACGGCGTAACTTGAGACGCTCCTCAGGAAAGTCCAGAAGCTGATTGATCTCGCGCGCAATCGCCTTGTGATCTTTGAATGGTACGAGCCTGCCGCGCCCATCAGCCAGCATTTCCTGCGCGTGCCAGTAGGGAGTAGAGACAACAGCCTTGCCGGCGCCAACCGCGTAAGCCAGCGTTCCGGATACGATCTGGGCCTCGTTCAGGTACGGAGTCACATAGATATCAGCGGCTCGAATGATCTCGAGCAATTCATCGCGCTCCATAAATCGATCATGAAATACGATGTTATCGCCGACACCCAGTTCCTTCGCCCGATGGTGCAAACTCAGACGATAATCCTCACCGCTCTCGGCTCTGCAATGTGGATGAGTGGCACCAACTACAAAATAGAGTACTTCTGGATGTTGGCTGACGATCTCCGGCAGGGCATCAATCACGAACTCAATACCCTTGCCCGGCGAAAGCAGGCCAAATGTCAGAATTACAATCTTGTCGGCAGCCGCGACCTTCTTCTTACACGGATCCGGATCCAGAAAAGGTACATCGGGAATTCCATGGTGGATCAAAGCTATCTTGCTGGCTGGAACCTGATAAATGTCGCGAAGAAACTCGGCGCCGCGTTCACTCATGACAACCAGATTGTCGGACAGCTCACCTAGCCGCGTAGCAATCTTCAGTTCTTCCGGTAATGGATCTTTCAGCACCGTATGGAAAGTGGTAACCAGGGGAACTCTCAGGTTTCGTGCGAGTTCGATAATGAAGCTACCGCGTTGACCACCGAAAATTCCGAATTCGTGTTGTAGACAAACTGCGTCCGGATCGCGCAGGTTCAGGAAATTGGCCGCCAGGCGGTATTCGCTTAGGTTGTCCTGGCTGATTTGGAATTTTACCTCGTCCGGATACTCGTAACCCTCCACTCGATCATTCATAGCCACAATAGAACAATCAATACCGGGGCTGTTCTCGGCTATCGCGCTGGCAAGGTCAGCCGTAAAAGTGGCGATACCACACTGTCTCGGCAGGTACGAGCCGATGAGAGCGACTGATTTTAGCTGTGGCGGCATGCTGACACGGGGCCGAAGGGTTTGCTGCTTTACAAATTGGTTATGATTCTAGCATGTGAGGTCTTCCGAAAGCCTTGCCGACGTGGGTCCGGCACAAACTTGATACCAAAAGTCGCTGGTCACGAGAGCTCGATGGACGCCGCAATGGACAATTGTGCGATTCCCGATACACGGTATCTTGTGATGACGACGCGCCGATCCCAGCCAGTGCTCTACTAACAAGTATTGAAAGATAAAACTGGTCGGGGTAAGAAGATTTGAACTGTGCTCGGACGAGCGTCACCCCGATCGATTGGTGTGTAGTTTCTTTTGAGGGGGCCCCTGCCTCCCGAAGGCACTAGGGCATTCGGGAGTAGTTGTTATTAATAGGATGCTGGAGACGCCTGCGGACACAAGTGCCTAACAAGTCATCACCGGTCTGAACTGATTCCGGCAAATTTCCGGCACGCCGCTGCCAGCGGTTCGCGCTGCGGCGCGGCGAATTAGCTCAGAGCCTTGCCGTGCTTGGTAATATAATCCTTCGATGAAAAGCACTCTCTTTTACCTGGGATTAGGGACTCTATTCACGCATGAGTTAGATGCGATTGCCAACCACGAGTGGAGGATGATGCCAATACTCCGGTCCTTGCCTGAACAGGTTGGGATGAATACGTTCGTGTTGCTCCATATCCCGCTGTTTGCTGTTCTGATTGCGTTAGTTGCCAGTAACGATGAGCGGCTGCGCAGACTGTCCCGACTGGGCGTGAGCGCTTTCCTTCTAATTCATGGAGGCCTACATATCTGGTTCGCAAATGAGCCT
>JBLHLN010000116.1:0-7008 GCA_047620565.1 Woeseiaceae bacterium | reverse complement strand
ACGAGTTTCCACACTGCAGTCCATTGATGCAGTCATTCGAAAAACCGGAGATTGTTTACCTGGCTGGGCTGTTTCACGATATTGCCAAGGGACGTGGTGGTGATCACTCCGAACTTGGCGCCGTCGACGCCGAAGCATTTTGTCTTGAACACGGTTTGAGCCAGTACGACGCCCGCACCGTCGCCTGGCTGGTACGCAACCACCTGATACTTTCGATGACGGCACAAAAAAAGGATTTGAGTGACCCCGACGTAATCAATGAGTTTGCGGCGCTCGTTCGCGATAAGACGCACCTGGATTATCTATATGTACTAACGATCGCAGACGTGCGTGGCACCAACCCCAAACTATGGAATTCCTGGAAGGCAACCCTGTTCCGCGACTTGTATGAGCTGACAGAGCGAGCGCTACGCCGTGGACTCGAAAAACCCATAGATCGGAAGCTCCTGATCGGTGAGACGCAGATAGCGGCGCGCGAACTTCTCGCTGCGAGCGACGTCAACGCAACGACCATCGACCACGTTTGGCAGTTGTTCAATGAAGATTATTTTCTCCGTTATCAAAGCGAGGAAATCGCCTGGCACACGCAGGTACTTGCGCAAGACACAAGAAGCGAGAGTTTGCTGGATATTCGCAAACAAACGAACGGCGATGGCGTCGAAGCAATGTTGTATACGCCTCGAACGAAACGATCATTTGCTCACGCAACCGCGCTCCTTGATGAAATGGGCATGACCATTGTTGATGTTCGCATCGTCCCTTTGAAGAACGGCAACAGTCTGGACACCTACATATTCATGGAGCTGGATCGGCGGACACAGGTTGATCAGGCGAGACTTGCCAAGATCCGAAGAAGATTCAGCGAGGTTTTGTTCAAGAATACTGATGGTGCTCCGGTCACGCGTCCCGCAACACGACAGGTACGAATGTTTGAAACGACGACACTCATAAATTTTGGGCTGGGCAGAAATCGCCGCCGCACGATCATGGAGTTGGTCGCGCGCGACAGACCTGGACTCCTGAACATCGTCGGGCGAGTATTTCTCGAATTGGACATCGATATTGAAACAGCAAAAATCCTGACGATTGGCGAACGTGCGGAAGACGTTTTTTACATTGTCGGACAGGATGGCAAGCCGTTGAACAGTAAAGCGCGCGAACAGTTACAGGAAACACTAGTCAAACGCATTGATAGCAAGGCATAAAGGGCAGGACTTTGATCACTATTTACGGGATCCCGAATTGCGATAGCTGCCGCAAGGCACGTAAGTGGCTCGACGAAAATTCAATTACGCATGAATTTCATGACATTCGCGTCGACGGGCTGGATTTGAAAGCCTTATATCGCTGGGCTAGTCAGGTTGGCTGGGAAAAACTGCTCAATACGCGTAGCCAAACCTGGCGGAATATTGCGCAATCCGATCGTGAGGGAATTGATGAGGGTCGCGCGCTTGCTTTGATGTACGAGCAGCCGACGTTAATCAAACGCCCGGTTTTTGAAAGCGCGAATATTGTCCTGGTTGGATTTTCCGCAGACGAATATCGGAAAAACGTCTCAAACTAGCCTATTCGCCCGGTAATGTAATCTTCGGTCAGCTTGTGCTGCGGATTCGTAAACATCCGATCAGTTTCATCCACTTCAACAAGGCTGCCAAGATGAAAATAGGCGACTCGGCGGGACACCCTGGCCGCCTGCTGCATTGAGTGGGTAACAATTACGATCGCATAATTTTCAGAGAGTTCGTCCATCAGATCCTCGATACGTGCTGTCGCAATTGGATCTAGTGCCGAGCACGGTTCATCCATCAGGATTACCTCCGGATTTACTGCGATCGTTCGTGCAATGCAGAGTCGTTGCTGCTGGCCACCAGACAAACCTGTTCCTGGCTCATCCAGTCGATCTTTGACTTCCTTCAGCAGACCGGCACGTTCGAGGCTACGATGCACAATGTCATCCAACTCAGTTCGATCAGCAGCCAATCCGTGAATTCTTGGACCGTAGGCCACATTGTCGAAAATGCTCTTGGGAAACGGGTTGGGTTTCTGAAAAACTATACCTACTCGGGCTCGCAGCGCGACGGGATCAAGTTCTTTGCTGTATATGTCCTGACCACCAAGTGTAATAGTCCCGCTCACCCGCGCAGATTCGATCGAGTCGTTCATCCGATTCAGGCAACGCAGGAAAGTGGATTTTCCGCATCCGGATGGCCCGATTAATGCGATCACCTGGTTTTTGGCTATCTCCAGAGTGACATTCTGAATGGCATGGTTGTTGCCGTAGTGCACATTGACATTCTCTGCCACTATAAATGGGTCGTCACAACGAATATCACCAATAGTGTTGCCGGTAAACTCGGTTAACCCGGTGCTTCTCTCTCCTGCGACGGCGCTGGGCCGCGATTCTGAACGCGCGTCAACCGCACGCGCGTCGACTTCCACGTCTGGTGGAAGACTATCCGTCGTCTTAAGGTTCACATCTTCTGTCGGTGTGCATTCAGTCATTTGTAGCATTGTCATATTCTCGGCGCGCTGCAGCAACATTCATTACCATCGCCTTTCAATTCGCTTGCGAACAATTACCGCGGCAAGATTCATTAACAGCAGAAAACCCAGCAAAACGATAATCGCCGCCGAGGTTCGCTCGGCGAATGCCCTTTCGGGGCTGTCTGCCCAAAGATAGACCTGCACAGGCAAAGCGGTTGCAGGATCCGAGAAGCCGGCCGGTACGTCAACAATGAAAGCTACCATTCCAATCATGAGGAGTGGCGCTGATTCCCCTAGCGCCCGACTCATGCCAATAATTGCACCTGTCAGCATACCCGGCATAGCCAAAGGCATCACGTGATGGAAAACCACCTGCATTCGCGACGCGCCCAAGCCAAGCGCAGCTTCGCGAATGGACGGCGGTACCGACTTAATAGCCGCTCGGGACGCAATAATGATGACCGGTAAGGTCAACAATGCCAAAACCAGCCCACCAACAAGTGGCGCTGAACGCGGTATCGACATCCAGTTGATAAAGACAGCAAGACCAAGCAAACCGAAGACGATGGATGGAACGGCGGCAAGGTTATTAATGTTTACCTCCACCAGGTCCGCCCAGCGGTTTCGAGGCGCGAATTCCTCGAGATAAATAGCCGCCGCAGTGCCAATCGGGAACGCCAGCGCGATTGTTATAACCAGCATGTAGAACGAACCCATAAATGCGCCCCGGATACCGGCAAGTTCCGGATCCCGTGAGTCTCCGTTGGAAAATAGCGCGGAATTAAATTTCTTGCTGATGCTGCCATCCGCAGTCAGTGCGTCGATCCAGGAAATTTGAAGGTCCGAGACCGGGCGTCGACTTTCCTCAACTTCGCGATCAATATTGCCTTTGACAACCATGTCGACGTTAGCTGATGCCGGCAACCATACCTTTTGCCGCGTTCCAAGCAGCCCTGGGTCGCCCACAATCATGTCGCGCAGTTGGTAGCCGGCGCCGGCGCTTACCAACTGGTTCAGTGATCGTCGTTCGCGCCGATCCGTTATCTGTGGAAATCTTTCGCGCATCGCATTTCGCGACAAGCTGTCGAAGTCCGCGTAGGCAACGTCAAGCTCCCCACCGGGCGCGAGAATATCCTCCGAAAATTCAATTTCAAGCTCGATAAACGTCTGCACGAATGCACTGGAACCCTGCGCGGCCAGGCTCGACAGGAACGCAAATAGGAAAACAATTCCGACTGCCGTCGCCGAGAAGCCGAACATGCGAAAAACGATTTCGCGCCGCCGCCGTTTCGTCAATCCAGCTTCAACGCGCGCTCTTGTAGCAATATTTTTTGTATCTATCGCCATTATTCGTATTGCTCTCTGTATTTACGAACGACGAACAAACCGATCATATTCAATCCAAGGGTTACCAGGAACAACACCAGTCCCAATGCAAATGCGGCCAGTGTCTTCGCACTGTCAAACTCCTGGTCGCCTACTAACAAAGTCACAATCTGGACGGTGACCGTTGTAACGGCTTCCAACGGGTTAGCTGTCAGGTTGGCAGCAAGTCCGGCAGCCATGACAACGATCATTGTTTCGCCAATTGCGCGCGACAGGGCCAGCAGAATGCCACCGACAATTCCAGGTAGCGCAGCAGGTAGAATAACTTTCGTCATCGCCTCTGACCGGGTTGATCCGAGGCCGAGTGCACCGTCACGCATCGATGAGGGCACGGCGTTAATGGCATCGTCGGACAATGACGAGACCAACGGAATTATCATTACGCCCATAACCAAACCTGCCGCTAGTGCACTTTCTGACGCCACCTCCATACCAATTGATTCGCCGAAGCGGCGAATGGCCGGAGCGACAGTCAATGCTGCGAAAAATCCGTACACCACCGTGGGTATGCCAGCCAAGACCTCCAGAGCGGGCTTCGCCACTGCCCTGACGCGACTCGATGCGTACTCCGCAAGAAAGATCGCGGTCATCAGGCCGATAGGTACAGCGAAAAACATCGCAATAAAAGTAATGAGAAGTGTTCCGGTAAAAAGGGGCACAGCCCCAAAACTGCCAGACGAACCGACCTGGTCAGCGCGAATTGCTGTTTGCGGACTCCACGTTGTTCCGAACAAGAATTCGCTTACCGGAACCTCGCCAAAAAACCGGATAGCCTCGAAGATAACCGACAGTACTATGCCGATCGTCGTCAGAATGGCTATGCTTGAGGCAGCAATGAGCATTGCGCTGACAACACCTTCGACTTTATTGCGCGCCCTGAAATTCGGCGTAATTCGACGCCATGCTATGGCGCCGCCCAGCAACGCCAGTCCAATCGTCAGGATTGACAGCAATTGCCGGCTGGTCGCGTAGAGTTCCTGGAGCAGCGCGGCAGCCTCACGTAGAACGGCGTCGACGTCGCCTGATACAACATCACCAGTCGCGAGATTTCGGATATTATTTACGAGTAGATTGAGCTCGCCCGCAGGCAAAGACTGTTGTGCGGCCGGCAGTCCTTTGACCACAAGCGCGACGATGACTTTCGGCTCAATTAAAACCCAGAGAAGAATGAGCGCAATCGCAGGCAGCAAGGTCCAAATTGCTGAGTAATAGCCGTAGTAACCAGGCAAAGAATGTAATTTGAGTATCTTCCGCGGACCGCCGGCGACTGCAAGTGATCGCTCCTTGCCACAATAGAAGGCGGTTACGGATATTGCGGCAAGAATTAATACTAATGTCGTCATGAGAATATCCGGCGATCACCTAAACGCCAAAACGAGCAGCGGCGACTGTTGTGTCGCCGCCTGGATCGTCGTCGATCGCGCACCGCGACATTTTATTGATTCGCCAGCGTCATCGGCATCAGATTCATAACCGCGGCTGCAACTTCGGATCTTTCAGCAATCGGCATCGGAATCAAGCCACGATCGGAAAGATATCCTTCGTCGCCCCAGGCACGATCACTCGTAAACTCCCGTAAGAATCCTCTCAATCCGGGAATCACATCAACATGCGCTTTCTTGGCATAGAAATACAAGGGCCGCGATACAGGGTAACTGCCGTCTGCAATTGCCTCAAATGTCGGCACCGACCCGTCAATCGCTGCGCCTTTAACTTTGTCTGCGTTCTGATCCAGGAAGCTAAATCCAAAAATTCCGAACGCAGACGGGTTGGCTTCCAATTTCTGCACGATCAGGTTGTCATTCTCGCCTGCCTCAATAAACACGCCGTCCTCGCGGATCGTGTGACAAATCGATTTATACCGATCGCCATCAGATTCCTTGAGTGCCTTAATCCAGGGGATCACTTTGCAGCCACCCTCCATTGCAAGCTCAACAAACGCATCCCTGGTACCTGATGTCGGCGGTGGACCAAGCACTTCAATATCCACGTCTGGCAGTGTCGGGTTAACGTCTTTCCAGGTCCTGTAGGGATTCTGTATCAGTCCCCCTTCACTGGGACCTGGGACGTCACGTGCCAAAGCGAGATAAACATCTTTGCGAGACAGCGAGATGGATTCACCGCTTGTAGCATTTGCTATGACGATCCCGTCATAGCCGATCTTGACTTCGACGATTTCCATTACACCATTGTTGGCGCAATTATCAATTTCAGATTGCTTAATTGCGCGCGATGCATTTGCTATGTCTGGATAGTCGACGCCTACACCATCGCAAAACAGCTTGAGGCCGCCGCCTGACCCTGTTGACTCAACTTTCGGTGTGCGAAATTCGCTACTGCGTCCGAACTTTTCCGCAACGACGGTTGAAAATGGATAGACGGTCGATGAACCAACTATGTATACGTAGTCACGCCCGGCCTGCGCCAGCGCGGCACCAGAAATCAGCACGCCAAGAACTGCGCCCGTAAAAACTTGCATTGTCTTGCTGCACTTCACCACGATCAATTCCTCCACCTTATTGGCTTGATTCGGGATCCAGCATATAGACCAAATGTTACGAATTTGTTGCAATTCGGGGAATTATAATCGATTGCTTTTTAAAGCTTTATTTTCAAGTCGGACCACATCATTAGACTGCGAAAGCCAACAGCGACGTCGGCCGACGAAGATTTTCTGGAACAGAGAATTTACTGTCTAAGCGACTTTTCTCAGGTTGTTCCAGACTCCCAGAGAGCCCAAAAACAACAATGAAATCAGGACCCAGGCAGGCATTGAGAGGCCAAGGAATACCCAATCTATGCTCGCGCACTCGCCGGAACCCGTAAAAATCAGGCTTAGCGCGTCACTTAACGGGAAGCTATCAATAATGTAGTCGAAACCCGGACCACATGACGGTACCTCCTCCGGCGGGAGGTTCTGCAGCCAGACGTGGCGTCCGGCAACTCCAATGCCTGCGCCGGCTGCGACCAGCAACAGCCCTGCGTAGACACGGCGTCCCCAATTTTTCGGGTTTTGCAAAGTGACGCCGAGAAAAATGACGCCGAGAAAAATCGTCGCGATGCGTTCGAAAACACAAAGTGGGCACGGCATCAGCATAAGCACATGTTCAGCGTAAAGTGCATAAGCCATCATGCCAA
>JBLHLN010000115.1:0-7060 GCA_047620565.1 Woeseiaceae bacterium | reverse complement strand
ATCAGCAGCCGACTCAGCAGATCGTGAGACCTGGCTTGGTGGTGCGATTATCTGGTCTCCAGCCGTTGATCCGGGCATCAAAAGCCAGATAATGCGCGCCAATTGCCAGGCGATAGCCACCACAAGGGCGAGAGCCACCCAGCGTGGCAATAGCTGGTTGACGGCGCCAAGCGTGCGCTCGGCGTCTAAGCTACTGAAATCCGACCATTTTGCTTCAGTTGTCATGTCCGCAATGCCCTGGTGCGAAGCCGCTACGGGACCTCAAGTCCAATACTTACTTATATGTAAACGCAGCAGACAGATAATAAGGTTTGTGACCCCGTGCAAACAAGCCCGACATCACAGAAAAACCTATATATGGCAAGTATATACCGGATATTCCTTAGTCTGATTTTAATTGTAGTGTCCAGGTTTGGCGGCATAAACTTGAAATTGTCCGGAAAAATTTGCTGGCGGGCTTGGAGAACCGCTAGTCGGGCCCATATATAATGGCCGCTCAAGGCAGTCGCAGAGAAAAACTGCGCGCCACTAATATGAACTGCAGATTCGACAAGCAAACGTTATGACTGACAGAAAATCATCAGATCCTGTGTTCGACGGCAACGATCTTGCCGTTCAGGAATCCGAACCCAAGCTGAAAAGGCCCGCGCTTTATCAGGTCGTCCTGATCAATGACGACTACACGCCAATGGAGTTTGTGGTCGAGGTACTGGAGACAATATTTGGTATGGCGCGCAACCAGGCGACCCGCGTAATGTTGGAAGTGCACACCAAGGGCAAAGGCGTTTGCGGTGTTTTCAGTTATGAAATTGCGGAAACCAAAGTTGCTCAGGTGACCAGTACATCACAACAGCAGCAACATCCTTTGTTGTGTACGATGGAAGAGTCGTAGACATTTTGAAAGAATCAGAAACATGCTGAACAATGAACTGGATTATTGCCTGCACGAAGCGTTTCAAAACGCACGTGATCGACGTCATGAATTCATGACGGTTGAGCATTTGTTGCTGGCTTTGCTCGACATTCCAAAAGTTCACGAAATTCTCAAGGCTTGTGACTCTGACGTCGGTCAGTTGCGCCGCCAACTCACCGAGTTCATCGACGAGGCTACACCTTTGATGCCGTTGGGCGACGAGGGCGATGTCCAGCCAACGCTTGGCTTTCAAAGGGTGTTGCAGAGGGCCGTTTATCACGTCCAATCGAGCGGCAAGAGCGAAGTTAATGGCGCGAATGTCCTGGTCGCAATTTTCAGCGAGAAACAGTCCCAGGCTGTATATCTGCTCGGATTGCAGGACATTACGCGGCTGGATGTTGTCAATTTCATTTCGCACGGCATGCCACAGTTGCCGGGCGAGAGCGGTGCTGATGAACAGGAAGCCTCGGTAGAAGGCGAGGAGAGCAGTGAATCAAGCGCACTGGATAAGTACGCTACCAACCTGAATAAAAGAGCCATAGATGGAAAGATTGATCCCCTGATTGGTCGTGATATTGAAATTGAAAGGACGGTGCAGATTCTTTGTCGACGTCGCAAAAATAATCCTTTGTATGTCGGCGAAGCGGGCGTCGGTAAGACTGCGTTGGCGGAAGGCCTGGCGCGCATGATCACCGAGGAAAGAGTGCCGGAAGTACTTCGCGACGCCACCATTTTCGCGCTCGATTTGGGTACCCTGATCGCAGGTACCAAGTATCGCGGTGACTTTGAAAAACGTTTGAAGGCAGTCATCAAGGAAGTTCGGGACGACCCCGGCGCGATACTTTTTATTGATGAAATTCATACAGTTATCGGTGCAGGAGCTGCGTCCGGCGGGGTCATGGATGCCTCAAACCTGATTAAGCCGGTTCTCGCGAACGGCGATATACGTTGCATTGGATCGACCACTTACTCGGAATATCGTGGCGTATTTGAAAAAGATCACGCGCTGGCGCGTCGCTTCCAGAAAATTGATGTTCCCGAACCGAGCCTTGAAGAGACCATTGAGATTCTTCGCGGCCTCAAGACGCGCTTTGAAGAGCACCATGGCGTGAAGTACGACGCTGAAGCGCTCGAAGCCGCTGCAGAACTGGCTGCGAAATATATCAACGATCGTCGCCTTCCCGACAAAGCGATTGATGTGATTGACGAGGCCGGGGCGAACCTGCGTTTGCGTCCGGAAGCGGAGCGCGAAGAAAGAGTCACCGTGACGATGGTGGAGAACGTTGTCGCGAAAATGGCGCGCATTCCACCGAAAAGCGTTTCTGCATCGGACAAAGATGTGTTGCGAACCCTGGATCGTGATCTTAAGTTATCGATTTTCGGGCAGGACGATGCCATTAATGCGTTAAGTGCAGCGATCAAGATGTCACGCTCAGGTCTTAACGAGGATGAGAAGCCGGTCGGCTCGTTCCTGTTTGCAGGTCCGACAGGCGTTGGCAAAACCGAAGTTACCCGGCAACTGGCAATGGTGATGGGTGTCGAGCTAATACGCTTCGATATGTCCGAGTACATGGAACGGCACACCGTATCCAGGTTGATCGGTGCCCCGCCCGGATATGTGGGTTTCGACCAGGGAGGGCTTTTGACGGAAGCTGTTACCAAAAATCCACACGCGGTCGTATTGCTGGACGAGATTGAGAAAGCTCATCCTGATGTATTCAATTTGCTCTTGCAGGTAATGGATCATGGCACCCTGACTGATAACAATGGCCGCAAAGCAGATTTCCGAAATATTGTTCTGGTGATGACCACTAACGCCGGCGCGCAGGAAATGAGTCGCGCGTCGATAGGGTTTACGCATCAGGATCACAGTGCAGATGGTATGGCCATCATCAAGAAAGGTTTTTCACCGGAGTTTCGCAACCGCCTCGACGCCATTATTCAGTTTGCTGCTCTCGACGAGCGTTCGATCGCCCGGGTTGTCGACAAATTGGTGGTCGAACTTGAAAGCAAGCTGGGCTCGAACAACGTAACTCTGGAGTTAGACGATGCGGCGCGCGAATGGATTGCGGAACGTGGTTATGACCCGAAAATGGGTGCCCGGCCAATGGCCAGGATAATCCAGGAGCACATCAAGCGACCGCTTGCCGAGGAATTACTTTTCGGCAACCTTGCTGATGGCGGTCACGTGCGCATCACTGTCAGTAGCGACAATACGCTGGAACTGCAGGCGGAACCCAATACCAAGGAACTGGAGCATCTTCCGGCAGAGTAGTTGAGCAATATTTGAGTAATTGTCTGCAGATAATTAGCTGCAGACCTGCAGCTGGCGATTATCTACCGCGGTATATGATGCGGCCCTTGCTCAGATCGTACGGCGTCAACTCCACCGTGACCTTGTCACCCGTAAGGATACGGATGTAGTTCTTGCGCATTTTTCCGGATATATGCGCAGTAACGACATGGCCGTTCTCGAGCTCGACTCGAAACGTAGTGTTAGGCAGGGTTTCGTTAACCACACCTTCCATTTGCAGGGCTTCTTCTTTAGCCAATTTGCTAGCATCTATGGTTGTTAAGGCTGGCGAATTGTGCAGAAACACACCGTCTATTGCAATGTGAATGCGAGCTATTCTTCACCTAAATCACTGATTCCAAGTCGTTCTGCGGGCCAATTCGTGATTCGGGACGAGTTAGCGCAGGTGCGCTGCAAGAGATCGAGGAACTCGGACCGCGGCATTAGTGTGGCGCCAAGGCTCATAAGGTGTGGAGATTCGACCTGGCAATCAAGAATTTTGCATCCAAGCTTGCCTAGCGCACGGCAGAGAACATACATGGCAGCTTTAGAAGCATTCGACCTGCGGCTGAACATTGACTCGCCAAAAAATGCTTCGCCGATAGCGAGGCCGTAGAGACCACCAACCAGTTCACTACCAGACCAGACCTCAACAGAATGCGCCCAGCCATTTTCGTGGAGATGTTTGTAGGAATCGATCATTTCAGGGTTGATCCAGGTCCCTTGTTGTTCAGGTCGCTCGTCAGCGCAAGCGTCGATTACTTTGCTGAATGCCGAATTGAATGTGATCTCGTATCGGCAATTACGAAAAAAGCGCTTCAATCGACGTGAAGGGTGAAAATTTTCCGGGCGGAGTATGCAGCGTGGATCCGGTGACCACCAAAGTATTGGCTGGCCGTCGTCATACCAGGGAAAAATTCCGTGGCGATAAGCGTACAACACCCTTTCCTGCGACAAATCACCGCCAGCTGCGAGCAATCCATCGGGCACCTCGAAAGCCTGGCGGGCGTCTGGAAAAGAATCTGCCGGATCGTCCTGGCTGATCCACTTGATCTGCGGAGATTTCATGTAATCGGTTTTGTCTGCGCGTCCGGCGTGTCGAGTTTATAGGGACTATGCATATTGACGGCGTCGATATAGCGATCTATGTGCAACGTCTCTTCATCGAGATAGTTGCCAACCGCGGCAAAAAATTCGGGTTTCGCAAGCCAGTGCGCAGACCAGGTTTCGACTGGCGTAAATCCGCGACTGATCTTGTGCTCTCCCTGGGTTCCCGGCTCAAAAACCCTGCGCTTGTTTGCAATGCAATAATCGATGCCCTGGTAATAGCAAGTTTCGAAATGCAGCGCGTTGTAATTTGCATCACTGCCCCAGTAGCGTCCGTACAGCACATCATTGCTATCGTAGAAAACAGCGGCTGCCACCGGTGTGCTTTCCAACTCAGCAAGAATAACCAGGATTGATTCCGGACATCTGGTTGAGACTTCAATGAAGAATTCTTTACTGAAGTAGGGCAATGAGCCGCGTTGCAGAAATGTAATGCTGATTAATTCGTATACGTCTGACCACACCGACGCATCGAGTTCAGCGCCACGCAGGCAGCGGAATTTGAAGCCCTGTTCTTTGGCGTGACGGCGATCTCTTCTGGCCTTCTTTCGCTTGCTGGCATTAAACGTTTGCAGGAAATCTTCGAAGTGACTGAAGTTTTGATTGTGCCAGTGAAACTGACAATCTTTTCTAAGCTTCAGGCCACTCTTTTCAAAGAGCGGCAATTCCTCCTGCAGGGGAAACTGCACATGCAATGAAGAGCTACCGGTGTTTTTAGCAAGTTCGCAAGCTGATTCGATCAGCAATTGACGAATTTCATCAGTGGTCGCCAGCAGCCGCGGGCTTTGTGCCGGCGTGAATGGCGCCGCTGATACCAGCTTCGGGTAGTACTCGAGGCCGGCACGTTGATATGCCTGCGCCCAGCTCCAGTCAAATACAAATTCTCCCCAGGAATGCGTTTTCTCGTAGAGGGGCATCACGCCAAGCAACTTGCCGCGATTGTCGCGAATGCCAATGTGCCGCGGCCGCCAGCCGGTTTCGGTAGATACACAACCGTTGCTTTCAGCCGCTTGCAGAAACGCGTGCCTGAGAAAGGGGTATCGATCGCCCGCAAGGCGATCCCAGCTGCTGGCGCTGAAATCTGCAATGCTTTCGGCAATGTCAATTTTCATGGTTTCGTTTTACTCAGGCGGCCGCGTTGCTCGCCTGGTTCTCTGTTTCCTGTGCATCAAGGAATTTTTCGGCATCCAGCGCTGCCATACATCCTGCACCTGCCGATGTAATTGCCTGCCGGTAGACCTGGTCTGCAACATCACCTGCGGCAAATACGCCCGCATTGCTGGTTGCCGTTGCATCACCCGTGAGTCCGGTACGAATGACGATGTAACCATTCCGCATGTCCAGCTGATCTTTAAACAAGCCCGTATTAGGGCTATGGCCAATGGCGATGAAGACACCGGACAAGACGATGTCTTTGCTAATTGATTCGTCCCTGGCGCTGCGAACGCGAAGTCCGGTAACGCCAGAGTCGTCCCCCAGAATCTCATCCACAACATGGTCCCAGAGAATTTCAATTTTCCCTTCCGCTTCTTTCTGAAAAAGACTGTCCTGCAATATCTTTTCCGCCCTTAGTGAATCGCGCCGGTGCACCAGTGTGACCTTTGATGCAATGTTGCTCAGGTAAAGCGCTTCCTCTACGGCAGTATTGCCGCCGCCAATCACGGCAACTTCTTGCTGCCGATAAAAAAAGCCATCACAGGTTGCACAGGCGGAAACGCCGCGTCCCTTGTAAGCTTCTTCGGATGGCAGCCCCAGGTACATCGCGGTGGCGCCAGTTGCAATAATCAGCGCATCGCACGTGTAAGTGTTGTAGTCACCTTGCAAAACATACGGCTTGCCGGAAAGATCTGCTTTATTGATGTGATCGTTGATCACTTCGGTGTTATAGCGCTGAACATGCTTAAGCATGCGCTCCATCAGGTCCGGACCCTGCAGGCCCTCAACATCGCCCGGCCAGTTGTCGACGTCAGTTGTAGTCATCAGCTGACCTCCCTGCTCGATGCCGGTAACGATGACCGGATTAAGATTCGCTCTCGCCGCGTAAACAGCCGCCGCATAGCCTGCCGGACCTGAGCCCAGAATAAGAACGCGGCAATGTTTGCTATTGCTCATGTATAATTTGCCTTCAAAGATATTCGCCGAATCGGCATGTTATTACCCAATTGCCCAAGCCAGTGATCCCGGGCCCATGAAGATGTGTCTTGTATGACCGTATTCAAGGACCGGGCAGGTGTAGACAAGCGGATTTGTGTGCAAGTGTAGGCAAAAGACATTCCGCGAGCAAAAGCATCGCGAATACGGAGACCGATACGATCTGGGCGGGGTACCAAATAAGCATGCTAGCGGCGAGATTTGGTATCAATGACATTTGATTCGATAAGATGTATAAGAATCAGAGCGTTATATAGCAATCGTTTTAGATCACTTTAATATGGCCAGAACGCGGCAACCAGCCAGGCAAACATCCCGATTCTCGGTGCAAGTGACCCGTACACTGCGGGAGAGTGCGCTGTGGGTGTTTGGCGCACTCGCCATAATCCTGTGGGTTGCGCTCATTACCTACGATCCGGCGGATCCGGGGTTCACCCAGGCAAGCGGGTCCGGCGAAGTCAGCAACGGCATCGGCCGCGTTGGCGCGTTGATTGCCGATTTGCTCTTCAACATATTCGGTCGGCCGGCGTATCTGTTTACTGTCATGGTTTTCTACTTCGGCTGGATGATTTTTCGTGAACAAAGAACCCGGCAGG
>JBLHLN010000114.1:0-7072 GCA_047620565.1 Woeseiaceae bacterium | reverse complement strand
GCCCACCGGTTGTTAACCGATTGTTTTCCCGCGGTATGGGCGGGGTTGCCCACGCGATACGTAGCTTCAGGTGCTGGTCTACGTAAGTAGGTGGAGGTTCAAGTCCTCTTCTGGGCACCAATCAGATATATCAGGCTGCGATTTTTGATGTCGCGATGCCCACTGCGATGCGGTCGTACTATTCGATTTCGACCCACGCCAGCAGTTCTGTTGCGTATCCTGTGTCTGGATTCGCTATCCCGCGGTAACCGAGTTCACGTTGTAGCGTAGGCTCAATATGTTCGTGCAGCAACTGAGTGCGCTCGTCCTCGTCGAGCAAGACTCGACCAGCCGGTGCCTTAAAGCATTCACGATTGCGCTTTTCAAGCGAGGGGACACGTTTGCCTTCAAGATCAACTGCGATCGGAATCAGATGCGTACCTTTTTCTGAACCGCCTCCAAATGAATGCACGAGCCAATTACTCAGCACCGCAGTTCGCTCTAAACCGACTTTCGCGGTTGCGCCGAGCACTGACGGTGCAGCTGCACGCCATTGTTCGGACAGGCCAATTATAATCTTATGGTCAATTCCGATTAAATCCAAGCTGTCGTCGGCTTGGGCAAGATCTCGATCCAGAGTGCATATTACCGGCTCTTCCAGAGGACTTACCTTCAGTTCGAAGCGGCTGTCGTCTACCGGCCGGTAACTACCACCGTTGGCTTCAACCGCAGCTTGAAGGAACTCGATAATACGAGACTTGCTCTCAGTGATGTTTGCCAATGGTTTGTAATCGTCGAGACTAAAACTATCCAAATCTTGAAATAATTCGAATACGACCTTTCGCGCCTCCCGAGCATTGGACATTGCAGCTTCGAGCTCTTCACGCGTCCGCTTTAATTCGGGATCGGATAGTGCCTCACGATAGAGCTGGTCGTAGCTCAGGCGATCATTCAACTGGCCAAGAATTTGGCCGTGCAAGTCTTCCGTAACGTTGCCGTGCTCATCGACTTTCCCCAACGTACGTGCGATTTCATTCAATTTATCGGTTAGAAGCAGAAAGATGCGGCCTTCTATCGTATCGGATAGCACGAGGTTGTATACCTGTGCGGTATCCTATTGACCGTAACGGTGAATCCGCCCAATACGTTGCTCCACGTCCATCGGATTCCAGGGCAGATCGAAGTTAAATAGGATACGGCTGAACTGAAGATTTATCCCTTCTCGACCGGCAGCCGTACAAATCAGTACACGCGGGCCGTTGGTTTTTCGGAAGCGTCTCTCCGCCGCCAGTTTCATACCATGGTCGCCGCCCTCAAAACCACTACGCCCTGGCCAGGGTACGCCGCCTCAATTTCCTTCGACAACAAGTCTACCGTTGCCAAGTAGGTAGCAAAAATAACTACCTTTTCGTCACCATTCTCGTTCCACAGCGCACCGAGCCCGCGAAGAAGTTTCTCAATTTTAGTCTCTCTATCCTGCGGGAATACGGCAAGTAGGTCTGCAATGCGAAGTCGCTCTTCTGGCAGTGACAACGCAACTGCCGTTGCAGCAACCTCCTCACCCGTGGCGGTAATCGCTTCAGAGGATTCCGACATGCTACCGTCGCCAATTCCTCTTCATCCAGCTTTCGAATTAGGCGGAGCTTAAGGTCAGCAAGAATTCGGTCCACTTCTCCACGTCCGACTTGATTTTCAGGCAACCCACTTTGACGATGGATCAACTGTCTGGCTTCCTCCATCAATTGCTGGTGGCCATCAATGTCCAAAGCTTGGTCCTTCAGCATCGCTTCGTGAACTGTCAGCGCCAACTGGCGACGTCGTAGCGTATTTCGAACGGCCGCGAAGCTTGAAGCGGCAATCTTTTGGAAGATCGTCATCACGAAACCAAGAGCCCTACCTTGGTTGCCCTGCTTTTTCGCCAGATCGAAACCATCTTGCAGGTAGCTACGCAAACTTGCGTAAAAGGCATTCTCAGCAGAGGACATAGTGAATGATTCGGTATGCACCCAGCGCCTTGTAAATAACTGGGACCCGTCTGGAGTACAAGCGTCCGCCTTGGTGCGTCTTCTCCGACGTAGTCCTGACAAAACTAGCCAGAGGATGTCTTCCCCCCCTGAACCTGGCGTTAAGACCCCCCGTTCGCACTTAATTTGTCTGCCCTGGAGTTGAGATGATTTCAATCCTGTCTACATTCACCAGATTCCAGCTGCTTCCAACAATGTTGCTGCTCCTGACGGCTTGTGGCGGAGGCGGCAGCAGCAGCGACACGGGCGATATAGGTTTCTGAGGCACCGGTTCGGTGGTCTGTTGTCCTAAAGCGCAACGTCCTAAGTACAAGTGCGAATTGCCTGGCGATCATAAATTCGCTATCGGTGCTGTATGGAAATGATGCAATTTTCCGAAAGTATCTGGAAATCGAAGTACCGCTACACGCAAGGGCGTAACGCCTGCGAAGAGGACATAGGTGACACCTGGCGGCGCGTTGCCGGGGCAATAGCTACGATTGAGAGTGATTCCGACGCTTGGCAACAGGCGTTCTACGAAATTCTGTCAGATTACCGCTTTCTTCCTGGCGGGCGCATCCTGGCAGGTGCCGGCACTACGAAGCAAGTAACACTTTTCAATTGCTTCGTCATGGGCCCCATCCTTGATTCCATAGAGAATATTTTTGACGCACTCAAGGAGGCGGCAGTCACGTTGCAACAAGGCGGCGGTATAGGTTGCGATTTCTCCGCATTGCGTCCAGCAGGGAGCCCGGCAACAAACAGCGGCACAATTGCTTCCGGCCCGGTGCCGTTTATGCGCATTTGGAACACCTTGTGCGAAACCATGCTGGCAACGGGCACAAGGCGCGGGGCTATGATGGCAACACTGCGCTGCGACCATCCCGATATTGAGGCGTTCATCGACGCGAAACGCCAGGGACATGCACTGAACAATTTCAACCTGTCGGTGCTTGTTACTGATGATTTTATGAAGGCCGTTGCCGACAACGCCGACTGGGAACTCAGGTATCCGTCGACAGATAGTGAAGCAAGTCTGTCGTATCGACGGCTACCGGCGAGGCGACTATGGCACCAGATAATCACGGCCGCACACGAAACCGCAGAACCCGGTGTCCTGTTCATCGACAGTATCAATCGGGAAAACAACCTCTACTACTGCGAAACGATCAGCGCCACCAATCCCTGTGGCGAGGTCCCTCTTCCGCCGTACGGGGCCTGTAACCTCGGCTCTATTAACCTGACCGCGTTCATACGGCAGCCATTCACGAAAGACGCGAACCTGGATGAGCACGCTCTTGGCGAGACGGTCGAAGTTGCTGTCAGGTTTCTCGACAATGTTATCGATGTCTCTCGCTTCCCCCTGGATTCCCAGGCCGAGCAAGCGAGGGGTACGCGGCGCATCGGTCTGGGCATTACAGGGCTTGCCGACATGCTGGTCATGTCGGGCCTTCACTATGGCAGCGACGCGGGGCGTTCCGCAGCTGCCAGAGCAATGCAGGTCATTCGGGACTCTGCGTATGGATCATCGATCAGGCTGGCAGAAGAGAAAGGCGCTTTTCCGTTGCTGGACAGGCGAAAATATTTGCAGGCACCATTTATTCATCGATTGCCGGGCGCATTGAAATCGAAGATCGGTGATATTGGAATCCGCAACAGTCATTTGCTTGCAATTGCTCCAACCGGAACTATCAGCCTGCTCGCGGGCAATATATCCAGCGGCATCGAACCAATATACGCGTTTGAGGCTGATCGAAGCGTTCGTGACAGCGATCTGCAAATGCATCGCTTTGCCGTGCGCGACCCCGCATACGATCTATGGCTGGCAGGCGACCATGAAAGGGAAAAATTGCCGGAGTACTTCGTAACGGCCGATGCTTTGCCGCCACTAGCGCATTTGAAAATGCAGTCCTGCCTGCAAGGCTACGTGGACAACGCAATATCCAAGACCGTCAATCTCCCGGAAAGTGCAACGGTCGATGATGTGGCGGAAATTTACTCAAGCGCACACGCTTTGGGCATAAAGGGCTGTACTGTTTTTCGCCCAGGCGCACTACGCGGCCAGGTGCTGCACTCCCGCGACGACTCACACTGTTGCGATATTGATCGAGAGGCCGATTGATCGGGAATGATATTGATATAAACGTACTCGGACCTATCTCCATACCGAGTGCAGAAAGGAGGAACACCGATGATAGATTTTTCAGAGCGGCGACAACAGATGGTTGGTCGGCAGATCGAAGCACGCGGCGTGCGCTCGCAGAAAGTGCTGGACGCCATGGGGAAGGTTCCGCGAGAATTTTTTCTTCCGGAAGACCTTCGGGAATTCGCTTATGAGGATTCGCCACTGCCGATAGAAGCGAAACAGACCATCTCGCAACCCTACATCGTCGCATTCATGATCGAAGGCCTTGCGCTGGAAGGCGGAGAAAACGTACTGGAAATTGGTGCCGGCTCCGGATACGCAGCGGCAGTGCTGGCGGAGATCGCCGGTGAGGTTTACACAATTGAACGCATAGAGGAACTCGCTACACACGCCGCGTCCACACTTGCGGACCTCAACTACGAGAATGTAGAAGTAATCCATGCCGACGGAACGCTGGGCCTCCCTGAACACGCTCCGTTTGATGCCATCGTTGTCACGGCCGGAGGGCCGAATGTCCCGGAAGCTCTGAAAAAACAACTGAAAATCGGCGGTCGTATGGTTATACCGGTCGGTTCCTATCAGGGCATCCAGGAGTTGGTTCGTGTCACCCGCTTGTCACAATCCGACTATAAGCAGGAAGACCTGGCCGACGTTCGATTTGTGCCCCTGGTGGGAGCCGAAGGCTGGAAGCCTGAGGGAAAATCAACCAGCGTGGCCGCCCCGAAGACAAAGGCCACTGTACCCTCTGACGAGGAACTCAGGAATCTTATTGCCGGCAGCTGCAACCCCTTCGACTCGGTCGAGACCGCCAATCTTGACCCACTGCTTGAGCGGATTGGCGATGCAGAGATCGTGCTTATCGGTGAAGCCAGCCATGGCACGTCAGAGTTTTACAAGATGCGCAGCCGTATTACGCGCGAGCTCATCGACAAGAAGAATTTCAAGTTTGTCACCATTGAGGGAGACTGGCCGGATGCCGCACGCATCGACCATTTTGTGCGGAACTTCGATACGCCACCCTCTGAATGGACTGCCTTCGCCCGGTTTCCCACCTGGATGTGGCGCAACAACGATGTGCGGGAATTCGTCGACTGGCTGCGTATCCACAATACTGACAAATCGCCGGATCAACGTGTGGCATTCCACGGTCTCGATCTCTACAGCCTCTACAGTTCCATACGGTCGATTCTGATATACCTCGATGAAGTCGACCCTGCAACAGCCGCAATTGCACGACACCGATATGGCTGCCTGACGCCGTGGCAGGCGGATCCCGCGACGTATGGCAAAGCGGCACTGGCTGGTACCTACCGAAGCTGTGAAGCAGACGTGGTGCACATGTTGACGGAGCTTTCCACCAAGCACCGTGAATACGCCGAGCATGACGGTGAGCGATTTCTTGATGCTGTGCAGAACGCCCGACTGGTTGCCAATGCCGAACGCTATTATCGGGTCATGTATTACGGTTCCCGTGAATCATGGAACCTGCGTGACGGCTACATGTTCGAGACGCTGAAAATCCTGCGTGATTTCCATGCGCCGGATAACAAAACCATTGTGTGGGCACACAATTCCCATGTCGGTGACGCGGCAGCAACAGAGATGTCCAGTCGCGGTGAATTCAACATCGGCCAGCTATGCCGTACGGAATTCGGTGACCGCGTATATTCCATCGGCTTCGGTACTGACCATGGCACGGTCGCCGCTGCGTCGGACTGGGATGGGCCGATGGAGGTCAAGACGGTACAACCGTCTTTGCCCAATAGCTACGAACGACTTTTTCATGAGACTGGTTTGCCTGGTTTCATGCTTGGAGTGGGTGGAGCTGGATCGGAGTCACTGAGACATGGATTGCTAAAACCACGACTCCAACGCGCCATCGGCGTTATCTACCGGCCCGAAACAGAACGCCAAAGCCATTATTTCAATGCGGTGCTGCCAAAACAATTCGATGAATACATCTGGATTGATCAGACCCATGCCGTACAACCGTTTGAAACAGCCGAACTCGAGGGGCTTCCAGATACCTATCCATTTGGCCTATGAGCATCCAGACATATTCGATGGATCAATCCATTCCTTACGTTCAGGAAAAGCTACGCTGGATGCGAGCCAATCGAATCTGGCCCAACGGACTGCGCTATCTGTGGACGGATGCATTCGGTGTCGTACTCCTGGTGTCGCTCTACGAAGAACTGGACGATCAATCATTTCTCGATGAAGCAGAGTGGCTGGTATCTGAGGTTGACCGGGTGCTCGGCCGGCCGCGCGGCATTCGAATCGGCGAAGAACCTGACAGGGATGGCCAGTATTTTCACTACCTGGCAATGTGGCTCTACGCACTTGCCATACTTGGGCGTCATAAACCGGCTTACAAACAAAAAGGTATCGAGCTCGTTCGCCAGATTCACGGGCCGTTCCTGGTACCGGGGCGCGGCATTGTCTGGAAGATGCAGGAAGATCTCAGCGCACCCTATGCAGGAACTGGACTTGGGGCACTGGATGCCTTTGATGGGTACATCTCGTACCGAATGCTCGACGAGAAGGCGCTGAAATCTGAAATCGCCGACATGCGGACCCTGATCGACTTGCACAATCCAGAGCTGGTCATCACGCAGGACCTGGGATTGGGCATGATGCTCTGGTTAAGCCATTTTTTCCCAACTGAGGACTGGGCAATCATTCAAAATGAGCGTTGTCTCGAGATGTTGGACAATATGTGGCAGTCAGACGGCTACTTTTGCCGGGAACCCTACCTGCCGAATACGAAATTTGCGTTCACGAATTACGGCGTGTCAGTTGGCTTGCAGGCCGTGGGCCGCACTCCAGCGCGTGTTCGAAATTTAAATAATTATTTCGAAACCTATCGTGCCGGCGACGAATATGACTACGCTGCAATTACCCATGTCATGGCGTGCAGCTCACATCTTCCCGGCTGCCTGAT
>JBLHLN010000113.1:0-7145 GCA_047620565.1 Woeseiaceae bacterium | reverse complement strand
ATTTTTTCTCGCCGATAAACCTGTCCAGTAATTCAGAGTCGGGTGCGTTAGCGCCAATCGTAAAACTGGCGCTCATATCAGCGCTGTTAAAATTACCATTGACGGCTATGCCAAGATTACCAATGTCGGCCGTCACAGCGCTCAAGGAAAATACTCCAGATCGATGCTGCACTTGTCCGTTAATCCGCAGTGCATCGCCATTGAGTTCCTTGAGTGATGCAAACAATTCCAGCTGACTGACATCTTCACTGTTTGCCGCCAGCCGCAAATCAAAATCACCGGCGCGCGAACCTATGTTTAGCGACCCGGAAACCGAGGCCGACGCACCAACGACGGTGAGGTCAAATTCGTCTATCGTCAAAACATCGTCGTCGATGCTGATGCGCGTCGTATAGTCGTATGCGCCTTCCGGCATGTAAGGGATGCCGGTGAGTAACGAAATATTCAGTAGTTCGGGTCCGTATCCGTGAATACTCACGTTCGTACCGCTCACGCCATCTACTGTGCCGATGACTCCGTCAATGTCTGCGTGGTTGTCGCCGACAACCAGTTTCGCATCGTCGAGATTGATGCCGATTGGATCCGGTCGCAGAAAAGCGGATGCCTGGAAAGGTTTTCGCGGCACGTCTGGCAAACCGGTTATAGGCCCTATAATTGAGATATCCGGCCCGGTTACGCTTATAAAAATCTCTTTGTCATCCGAAACTTCTTCACCCAGCGCGCCCTTTGCCACAATACGAATTTCACCAATCGATGCGGCAACGTCTTCAAAACTGACGTTTCGACCCGACTTGCGAATGCGGCCGCCGACTTCGAATGCTGCATTCGGAATACCCTGCAGATCGATAAACGGATCAACGACTGAAATGTCCGGGCCCGAGGCCGTGACCGTGACATCGCCATCAGGAATTCGTTTGCTCATGTCGACCCAGCCATCCAGACCCAGGTGGTTTTCGCCTATTTGCGCCTTAGTATTAGAAAAATCGAAACGCTGGCCATCAAGCTTCAGCTCGCCGCCAAGCTGAAACGGTGCATCAGGTGCGCCCTCTATGCCGAATACTTCGGCGACGTGTAATGTGTCGGGGCCCGACACAGTAAAATTGAGTGCGGCAACTTCTGTATTAATAAAACGGTCAACCGAACCGGTCGCCGAAATTTCAATGTCACCCAAATTACCCGAGAAATTCACGTGATTTTCGTTGTTGGGTTTGTTTGACTTGCCCTCGAAACGGAACGCTCCTGAGGCGAACGGAGGCAAGTCGAACAATTCTGCGACCCGTTCAATCGCGGGACCTTGCAGTGTCATGGATAAATCCATGCCTTCCACCGTGGCCAGGTCTGCGATGGATCCCTCCAGGTCGAGCTCGACTTGTCCAAGCGTCAGGTCCAGATCTGCTGTTAAGTCATGGCCGTCTACCAGGTTCTGCCACGGCCCTAACCTTCCCTTGGCTGTTAACGGGTAATCGTTTAGCGCAGCACGGATATCCAGATCGAGCACGCCCGCCGCATCCGGGACAAGCGAGAGGAAAGCAAGCGTCGCCCTCAATGGCTGTTCGCGTGTCGGTTGGTCGTGAATAAAAGCAACATTTTGCAGGCTGACCAACTTGAAGGCGATCAGATTCAGATCAACGGCATCACCGCCGGAAGGTTCTTCACTGACTCCTTCCGTGTCCCAGTTTGCGGCACCCGAGTCGTTTTCCTGAAGCAGGATCTGAGCATCACGAAGCTCCAGCTGTTCGACGATCAGCGGAGACGATAGCAATGACCATGTGTCGATTGTGATAGACACATGACCAACGCTGAGAAGCTGACCATCTGGTTGCCACTGATCATTGCTAATGCGAATGTCTTCGGCGATTAGCGTGGTCAAACCACCGAAGTGCAATTCGAACAAGCCGTCAAAATCTATCTTGTGGCCAATTGCCTCGGAAAGCGCGCTCTCAATCTGCTTTTCATAAACACTCAGGTCGGCGTTTCTGAGATACAGAAAAGTACCGGACAACACCAGCAGAATTGCCGCCAGCGTCCACAGCGCTATTTTTATTGTTATATGCATGGACGGGTTACTTTACGCTTATAGCGAAATCATTCCCATAGACACAGAACGACCGCAAATTCAAAAGTTTACCGATTACAACGAGAATGGCCGGCAGTTGATAGACAACTGCCGGCCAGCATTTTCCTGTTTTTGGAGTGATTTTAGTGGGAGCCAGAGCCCTCCTGTAATTGCTCCATCACCTGATCAAGACTAAAGCTGGCCGCTTTTTGGCGCGGCGGGTATTTCTGGAACGTCATCAGAAACTGTGCAACATAGTCCTGCGCCGGTATCAGCAGGTAAGGCCGATCCAGGAACCAGTCATCATAGGTATTGGAAGTGACCATACCGCGCTCATAGGGATCTCGTCGCAGATTAAAAAGCAGCGGTACGCGCAAAGGAATGAATGGTTCTCGCCAGGCCTGGAAGGTTGCTTCGGCGCGTTGCTCCATGAAAATGGCTTTCCAGTCCCTGTATCGCAGCGCAGTCAGATCACCATCGTCGGAGAAGTAAAAAATTTCGTCGCGCGGCCCTTTGTCCGTATCGCCAGTCAGATATGGCAGAAAGTTGTAGCCATCCAAATGAACTTTATAACTGCGTCCGATCGCATCATAACGGGAAAGAAGTTTTTGCTTGATGTTGTCTTCGCCAGCCGCCGCGAGAAACGTGGGCAACCAATCCATGTGATGCATGATCTCGTTCGAAACAGAACCTGCTTCGATCTTGCCTGGCCAACGTACCGCTGCAGGTACGCGCCAGCCGCCTTCCCAGTTGGTGTTTTTCTCGCCGCGGAACGGCGTCATCGCCGCATCGGGCCAGGTATTCATATGCGGTCCGTTATCTGTCGAATAGAAGACAATCGTGTTGTCGGCAATGCCGAGTTCATCCAGCTTGTCGAGAAATTTTCCGATGTGCATGTCGTGCTCAACCATGCCATCAGAGTATTCGTCCTGGCCCGATATACCGCGCAATTCTTCTTTCACGTGAGTTCGAAAGTGCATGCGAGTGCCGCTCCACCAGACGAAAAACTGCTGGCCGGCATTATGTGCATCTTCAATAAATTTTAAGGCTCTGTCTGACGTATCGTCGTCAACAGTTTCCATGCGCTTCTTGGTCAGGGGACCGGTGTCTTCAATTCGACCATCGGCATACGAATGAATCACGCCTCGAGGCCCGTACTTTTCCAGGAACGCCGGATCTTTAGGATAGTCCTCGTTCTCCGGCTCTTCTTCGGCATTCAGATGGTATAGATTGCCGTAGAACTCGTCGAAGCCATGGTTGCTTGGCAACATTGAATCCTGATCGCCTAAATGATTCTTGCCAAACTGACCTGTGGCGTAGCCCTGGTTCTTAAGGAGTCCTGCGATAGTAGGGTCTTCTACCTGCATGCCCTCTGTTGCGCCAGGCAATCCAACCTTTGATAGCCCGGTGCGAAATACGCTTTGACCCATGATGAATGAGGAGCGTCCGGCGGTGCAGCTTTGCTCACCGTAGTAGTCCGTAAACATCATGCCTTCGCTGGCAATGCGATCAATATTTGGCGTGCGGTAACCCATCACGCCAAAGGTGTATGCGCTGATGTTGGATTGTCCGATATCATCGCCCCAGATCACCAGGATGTTGGGTTTGTCTTGCGCTGCCGAAATAGACGCGATAAAAATAAGAATAGCGCCGCAAAAATAATCACGCATCTTCATTGTGGAGTGACTCCTGATTGAATTGTTTTCATTGGGTTTTTACTAGGCGCGGTGAGTTTACCCGTAATGGCCACAAATCGCAGCAGCTTTGACCCATCCTGCATTTTCACAGGTGGACAGCTTCGGGTTCCCATTGAATAATGGCCTGACAATAATAATCTCTCATTAACTGATCATCTGGAAAGAAAAAAATGAAAACAACGAGATATGTCCATCTGACATTTCTTTGCTTAATTTTTCTTGTAGTGCTGTTTCGCCCGATTCCGCTGCAGGCCGAATCGCAACAGCCGAAACTAATTTTGCAAATAACGGTGGATCAGTTACGCGGCGACCTGCCGACGCGCTACTACGAGCGGTTGGGTGACGGTGGCATTCGGTATTTATGGGAGAACGGCACTGTTTATACCAACGCGCATCACAGTCATGCGAATAACGAAACTATCGTTGGCCATGCAACGCTGGCAACCGGAGCGACTCCCGCAGCACACGGAATGATCGGGAACGTATGGTTGGATCGAACAACAGGTGAAACGGTTTACAACATTGAAGACGCCCGATATCGACTGCTGACGCCCGGTTCCGACGTCGACAGGTCTACCGAAATTGATCCGACGCAGCGGGCCGCTCGATCTGAAGGACGATCACCGTCTGCAATCCTGGTATCGACATTTGGGGACGAGCTGAAAGCGCATTCGAACGGGCTATCGAAGGTATTCGCTGTTTCAGTGAAGGATCGCGGTGCTGTTTCGTTGGCGGGCCACGCCGGCACGGCGTACTGGTTTTCCAAGGCGAGTGGCAAATTTGTTACGAGTTCCTACTACATGGATCAATACCCGGAATGGGTCGATGCATGGAATAACCTTAATCACCCGATGCGATATGCCGATACGGAGTGGCAGCTGATGCACCGCCAGGATTCCTACCTGTTCGGGGAGTCAGATGACCGTGAGTGGGAGACGGAACTTGCAGGATTCGGGCGGATATTTCCGCATCCGTACGGCTCAGCCGACAGCCCCTATTTCAATACGCTCCTGACTCTGAGCCCTGCTGGCGATGAGTTGGTATTGGACTTCGCAAAGGCGGTGATCGAAAACGAAGCGTTGGGTCGTGACGACGTGGTAGATTTTCTTGGTGTAAGTTTTTCATCCACGGATTACGTCGGACACATCTTCGGACCGTCCAGCCTGGAGGGCGAGGACAATATTCTACGGCTTGATCAAACAATTGCAGCGCTGCTCACATACGTCGATGAGACCGTGGGTCTCGACAACACACTGATCGTTCTCTCCGCGGATCATGGCGGCCCGGACACGCCTGGCTATTCAAATTCGCTGGGTCTGCAGGGTGGTTACATTGATCCTGCGAGCTGGGATCGGGATTCCGCCATAGACCGAATTAAGGAAGCATTTTCTATAGAAGGGAAATTGATTGAGAATTACGAACACCCTTACGTCTACCTGGCGCCCGAAATAGCCACGCGAAAAGACAGTGAGCGTGAAGCAATTGAAAGGGCAGTAGTACAGGAGCTGGCACGTATGCCTGGCGTCTCCACTGCGATTTCGAGTCGCTCTCTTGAATATGGCAACGTTCCTGATACGGAGATGACGCGAGCGGTTCTAAAGAATTTCAATGCCAAGCGTTCCGGCGATGTCTACGTGGTATTCGAGCCGAACTGGTTTATTAACGACTTCGACGGTCTCGTTGTGGCATCGACGCACGGATCGCCCTGGCGTTATGACTCTTTTGTGCCGATCGTTTTTTCAGGTCCGGGCATACTGCCGAAAAATGTGAGCAGGCGCGTCCATACTGTTGACATAGCGCTGACATTGTCCAAGCTTTTCCAAACCAAGCCACCGTCCGGCGCCAGTGGTAAGGTATTGACAGAAGTGCTTGAAGAAAGCACGAACTAACTACGACAGATAATTCAAAAATCCAGAAAGGAAAGTAGTATGAAACGCATTACGACAGGGTTGCTTGTATTGATTCTTGGTGCCTGTGGCGGCGCGCCGGCACCGGAAAATACCACGCAGGAACCGGCAGTAGAGCCCGAATTTTCTGTTAGCGCAAATGGCGCAAAAATCAAAAATGTTGAAGGATTTGGTGGTGTCATTGCTGAGAGTTACGACGACTCGCAGGAATGGTGGGCGCCGTATCAGGAACCAAAAGACGACGCGCCGAATGTCATTATCTTTTTGCTCGATGACGTTGGCTTCGCACAAATCGAAAGTTTTGGCGGCTTAATCAGCACGCCGAATATAGACGCGCTGGCGGACAATGGTCTGCGTTACAACAATTTTCATACGACTGCGCTGTGCTCACCGTCGCGTGCCTCACTCATGGCGGGTCGAAATCCACATTCCATTGGCTTAGGCAGCCATGCGCTGACTGCGATGGGATTCCCGGGTTACAACGCGATCATGCCGGAGTCTGCGAAGTCGGTCGCGAACTACCTTCAGGAAGAGGGCTACGTCAATTACGCGCTCGGCAAGTGGGATCACACACCTTTATATGAAGTCTCGCAGGTTGGTCCATTCGATCGCTGGCCAAGTGGCGAAGGCTTTCAGCACGCATACACATTCATGGCAGCCGACGTGCATCAGTTCGTACCGGTCATGTGGAACGATCACACGCCGGAGCCGTATCGCAAGTCTGTGCACCTGGACCAGGATCTGGCGGACCGCGCGATCGAATGGATTACCGGGCACAAGTCCATCAAACCCGATCTTCCTTTCATGATGTTGTGGGCATCCGGCTCCATGCACTCGCCACACCACGCCCCGGACAGTCATATCGACAAGTACAAGGGCAAATTCGATATGGGTTGGGATGTAGCGCGTGAACAGATTATCGAGCGGCAAAAGACGCTGGGAATTGTTCCTGTGGATACCATACTGACAGATCGTATCGCTGAGATTCCAGCCTGGGATTCGTTGTCAGCGGAGGAGCGGTCGTTATATGCGCGGCAGATGGAGGTTTATGCTGCACAGTTGGAATGGGTTGATTTACAGATCGGCCGTGTCGTAGACGAGTTGACACGCATCGGCGAACTGGACAACACGCTAATTTTTGTCACGGCCGACAATGGTGCCAGTGGCGAGGGCGGGCTTGCCGGCACATTCAACGAAACGTACGTACTGAACGGGCTGCAAACGCCGCTTGAGGCCAACCTGCGCGCCCAACCGGATTGGGGCCGCGAGAACACTTATCCGCATTACCACGCGGGTTGGGCCATGGCAGGCAATACGCCATTTAAGTACTTCAAGCAGGCCGAACATCGGGGTGGCCAATCGGATCACCTCGTTGTGCACTGGCCAAATGGCATTCAGGCCAAAGGTGAAATTCGCCCTCAATACCATCACATCAGTGATATCGCGCCGACGATATTGCAGGCTGCGGGTGTTGAGGTACCGGAG
>JBLHLN010000112.1:0-7187 GCA_047620565.1 Woeseiaceae bacterium | reverse complement strand
CTATCTTGGCCTGACCGATGCGGATATGGACACGGAGTTCCATACCGGCGGTTTCGCGGGCACCGGCACCCGGCGCATGGCATTGCGCGACATCATCGGCTTACTCAGGAAAATTTATTGCGGCAAGATTGGTGCTGAATTCGCGCACATTTCCCGCGCACGGGAACGCCTTTGGTTACGCAAACGCTTTGAGCAGGGTGTTGTAAATGGCAGCTTCGCTGCACAGGAGCGCGTCTGGCTTTTGCAGCAGCTGACAGCCGCCGAGGGCATTGAGCGCTATTTGCACACTCGCTTTGTTGGCCAGAAACGCTTTTCCCTGGAGGGCGGGGAAAGCCTGATTCCGATGATCGATGATCTCATTCAGCAGGGTGGGCAGTCGGCAGTCAAAGAATTGGTGATTGGCATGGCTCACCGGGGCCGAATCAACGTTCTTGTCAACGTTCTTGGCAAGGCGCCGGAAGAATTGTTTGAGGAATTCGAAGGCAATGTTGATCCGGCCGAAATGAAAGGCTCTGGTGATGTGAAGTATCACAAGGGTTATTCGGCTGACATGAAGACTCCGGGCGGTAATGTGCATATCGCCCTGGCTTTTAATCCTTCACATCTCGAAATAGTAAACCCCGTGGTCGAGGGTTCCGTTCGTGCCAGGCAACAACGGCGTGGCGACAATGAACGTAAAGAGGTATTGCCGGTGTTAATTCACGGTGATGCGGCATTTTCTGCCCAGGGAGTCGTCACCGAAACATTTCAGATGTCGCAGACACACGGCTTCTGCACCGGCGGTACGATTCACATCGTTATCAATAATCAAATTGGCTTTACGACCAGCCGGCCTTCGGATGCGCGCTCGACTCCTTACTGTAGCGACGTCGCCAAGATGATTGAGGCGCCCATTTTCCATGTCAATGGTGATGATCCGGAGGCTGCACTTTTTGTTACGCGACTGGCACTGGAATACCGGCAGAAATTTGGCAAAGACGTTGTTATTGATCTGGTTTGTTATCGACGTCATGGTCACAACGAAGCGGATGAACCCAGCGCTACCCAACCGGTCATGTATTCGCACATCAAGAAACAAAAAACGACGCGCGAGTTGTATGCAGAGCGCCTTGTAAATGCCGAAGTCATTGTCGAAAAAAATATCGGCGAGTTACAGGAAGCATACCGGGACAGCCTGGATAGAGGTGAACCGGTGTCGGCCGCAACGCTGGGCATGATTGGCGATGAGTATACGGTCGACTGGAGTCCTTATCTGCAGGTTGCCTGGGACGAGCAGGTCGATACGACGCTTAGCCCGGCAAAAGTGGCCGAACTGGGAAGTATCGTTACTGAGGTGCCGTCTGGGTACGTCATGCATGGTCGCGTCCAGCGAGTATTAGCCGACCGGAAAAAGATGGCGGTCGGTGAAATGCCTATGGATTGGGGATTCGCCGAGACGATGGCCTATGCGGGGCTGATAGATGCCGGGTTCGATTGTCGAATAACCGGTCAGGACAGCGGCCGTGGAACTTTTTTCCACCGTCACGCAGTTCTGCATAGTCAGGCTAATCGACAGGAATTTATCCCGCTGGAAAATGTATCGAGCAGGCCCGATGCATTCCGCATAATCGACTCGCTGCTTTCCGAGGAAGCGGTAATGGCGTTTGAGTATGGCTATGCGACTACTGAGCCCAATACACTCGTGATCTGGGAAGGGCAATTCGGCGATTTTGCCAATGGCGCACAGGTTGTTATCGATCAGTTCATCAGCTCCGGCGAGGCTAAGTGGGGTCGCTTATGCGGACTGACACTGTTCCTGCCGCATGGCTACGAGGGGCAGGGGCCTGAACATTCGTCTGCGCGACTCGAACGTTTCTTGCAATTATGTGCAGAGCACAACCTGCAAATATGCATACCGTCGACGCCAGGTCAGATGTTCCACATGATTCGTCGGCAAATGATGCGCGCATATCGCAAGCCGCTGATCGTCATGACGCCCAAGAGCCTGCTACGTCACAAATTCTCTGTGTCGCCGCTGGAAGATCTGTCCAATGGTGGCTTCAAACTGGTAATTTCTGACGATGCCGGGCTCAACGCTGACAAAGTTCGTCGCGTGGTTTTTTGCAGTGGCAAGGTCTACTACGATCTGGTCGAGGCGCGCCAGGTCAATAACGTTACTGACGTTGCCGTCGTAAGAATTGAACAGCTTTATCCATTCCCGATTGAGCGCTACGCAAATGAAATTGACGCGTACCCGAATGCTGAGGATATTGTCTGGTGCCAGGAAGAACCGCAAAATCAGGGCGCGTGGTACCAGATCAGGCACCGACTGCAGGAAGCACTGCGCGACAACCAGAATTTGTTTTATGCAGGTCGTCCGAGCGCTGCAGCACCAGCCTCGGGTGTGTTTAAGTTACACCTTCAGCAGCAACAGGCACTGGTTGAAGCAGCACTCAATATTCAGGTCAGAGCGAGCAAAGCGAAAAAACCTGCCGCTCAGAAACGGAAAAACAAATGACAATTGAAATCAAAGTACCACAGTTGCCGGAGTCGGTAACAGACGCGACCCTGGTCGCCTGGCACAAAAAGACGGGCGAGCCGGTGAGCCGGGACGAAAACCTGGTGGATCTTGAGACTGACAAAGTCGTACTCGAGGTTCCCTCTCCGGCTTCCGGCACATTGACGGAAATCAAGGTCGCTGGCGGCACGACCGTCGTGGCAGGCGACGTGCTCGCTATTTTTGAGGAAGGCGAGACACCAGCAAAAGCTGCGACTACCAATCCCAATCCCGGGGCAAGTCTGGATGCTGCGGCAGTGCCACCTCAAGAGGCCACAGATGACTCGGACGCAGCCGCCAAAAGCGCAGCGAGTTCACACAAACTCAGCCCCGCGGTGCGGCGACTTCTGGATGAGCACGATCTTGATGCAACGATTGTCGCGGGTAGTGGCAAGGACGGACGCATTTCGAAATCCGATGTCATGGCATACCTGAAAAGTCACAGCGATGAAAATGTCGCGCCCGGTGATCCTGCAGCAGAAATTGCAATCACTGGTGAATCGGGATCTGCACGCACGGAGCAACGTGTTGCAATGACCCGATTACGCACTCGAATTGCAGAGCGCATGGTCGAGGCTCAGCAAACTGCCGCTATGCTGACGACCTTCAATGAGATTGACCTGACAAAGGTCATGTCGTTACGCAGTCAGTTTAAGGAATCATTCGAAAAAGAACATGGCGTCCGGCTGGGCTTTATGTCGTTTTTTGCCAAAGCAGCAGTTGAGGCACTGAAAAAGTACCCCTTAGTCAATGCGTCGATCGAAGGCGCAGATATTGTTTATCACGACTTTTTTGACATTGGCATTGCAGTGTCGTCGGAGAGAGGGCTGATGGTGCCAATTCTGCGCGACGTTGATCAGTTATCGTTTGCGCAGGTAGAGGCAAACATCGCAGCGCTCGGGAAAAAGGCGCGCGATGGCTCCATGAGCATGGAAGATCTCACCGGCGGAACGTTTACTATTACTAACGGTGGCGTTTTCGGCTCTTTGTTATCCACACCGATTCTGAATCCCCCGCAAAGCGCAATCCTCGGTATGCATTCCATTCAGCAGCGTCCAGTCGCCATTGATGGAGCGGTCGAGATTCGGCCGATGATGTATGTCGCGCTGACTTACGATCACCGCATTATTGACGGCAAAGAAGCTGTACAGTTTCTCGTCAGTATTAAAAATTCACTTGAAGACCCCGGCCGCATGTTGCTGCAAGTCTGAGAGCAAAATTGAGAAAACATGAATAAATCATTTGATGTCGTCGTCATAGGAGCCGGCCCGGCTGGCTATATTGCGGCAATACGTGCGAGTCAGAATGGTATGACAGTGGCATGCATTGACGAGTGGCAGAACAAGGATGGCAAATACGCTTTTGGTGGCACTTGCCTCAACGCAGGTTGTATTCCGTCGAAAGCCCTGCTCGAATCATCAGAACTGTTGCATCGGGCAGAGCATGAGTTCAGCAAGCACGGCATCAATGCGACCGGCGTTGCAATGGACATCGCGCAAATGCAAAAACGGAAAGCGACCATTGTCAGACAATTGACTGGTGGAATTGCCGGTCTCTTTAAGTCCAACAAAGTTGCTGGCCTGACTGGCCACGGAAGATTGCTGGCGGAGCGGCGGGTCGAGTTCACTTCAAGCGATGGAAGTACAGAAATAATTGATACTCGCTATGTCATTCTCGCCGCGGGTTCCACGCCAATAGAGCTTGGCATAGCCCCATTTGACGGCGAACAAATTGTGGACTCATGGGGAGCGCTGGAATTCGATTCAGTACCAGCAACTTTGGGAGTTGTTGGCGCTGGTGTCATTGGTCTTGAACTCGGCAGCGTTTGGAATCGCCTGGGCGCGGACGTGACGATTCTTGAGGCCATGGACGATTTTCTTTTCATGGCGGATGCTGATATTGCCAAAGATGCTCAACGGCAGTTCAAAAAGCAGGGCCTTGCAATTAAGCTCGGTGCGAAAGTGACCGCTGCTACTGCAGGTACTGACGGCGTAACCGTAAATTACGAAGACGCGAGTGGCGAGCAGTCACTCCAGGTTGAGAAGCTGGTCGTAGCGGTTGGACGGCGACCGTTCACCGATGATCTTTTTTCCGACGACAGCGGCGTGCAACTCGATGAACGCGGCTTCATCGTCGTTGATGACGAATGTCGAACCAGCATCAAAGGCGTTTTTGCCGTTGGTGATTGTGTACGCGGCCCTATGCTGGCTCACAAAGGATCGGAGGAGGGCGTAATGGCGGCGGACATTATCGCCGGAGAAATTGCTGAGGTGAACTACAAAGTCATTCCATCGGTGATCTACACTTCGCCCGAAATCGCATGGGTAGGGCAAACCGAGCAGGAAGTCAGGGCTAGCGGCAAGGAGTACAAAACAGGATCTTTTCCATTTGCAGCGAGCGGTCGCGCCAAGGCGATGGAACAGCCGGGCGGCATGGTCAAGATGATTTCCGGATCGGATGATGAAATTCTGGGTGTACACATAGTGGGTCCGATGGCAGGTGAGCTAATCGCGGAAGCAGTATTGGCAATGGAGTTTTCGGCGAGCACAGAAGACATTCAACGAACAATCCATGCGCATCCAAGCCTGGCTGAAGCGATACACGAAGCATCTTTGGCTGTCGACAACCGGGCTTTAAATTTTCCCAATAAATAGATTCATTCGCGAATCACCCACCTAGGTTGTTCGTCGAACGGAGGTAACATTTGCCAGTTGCTCCAGCCGGCTGATTGCGCGACTCAATGTTGGCAATCCCGACACAGATATTTTCAGTTCCATGACAACTTGCAAAGTCCGTTTATCGGAATTGGTATTAATACCGTCAACGCCAATGCTCTCGTCTGCAAGCACACTGCTAATATCCCGCAAGAGTCCCTGCCTGTCAAAAGCGAGCAGGGACAAATTTACAGGATAGACGGCGTCCGCCGCATCGCCCCAGTCAACCTCTATTACCCGCTCCGGATTACGTTGTTGCAAGCTTAGATAATTGCCGCAGTCCTGTCGATGAATGCTGACACCGCGCCCTACAGTAATATATCCGGAAATTTCTTCCGGAGGCACCGGTCTGCAACAACGCGCGAAGTTACACAGCAAATCACCAACGCCGCTAATCGCTATATCTTCCGGGCCAGTCCTCGGTTGTTTGTTCTGACGCCGTTTGCTTACGGATCTCTGCGGCTGCTCCTGTCGCAAATTTTGCAGGGCGGACGCTATTGCCGCGGATGTAACGTCACCAGCGCCAAGCGCAACACAAAGCGAGTCGCTGTCTTTGTATTTCAGCTGTCTTACGATCTTGTCGATACCGACATCATGAACATTCAGCCTGGCGAGCTCGCGTTCAAGAATTTCTCTACCCTGGCGTTTATTGAGGTCCTTGTCTCGTTGCCGATACCAGTTTCGGACCTTGGTTCGGCTGCGGGTGGCCGCAAGATAACCAAGCTGCGGGCTCAGCCAGTCTCTGCTCGGCTGCTCCTGCTTTCCCGTTATTATTTCTACTTTGTCGCCATTACAGAGCTTGTAGGTTAACGGCACAATCCGGCCATTGACTTTGGCCCCTCGACAGCGATGACCAATTTGTGTGTGCACGTGATAGGCGAAGTCCAGCGGTGTCGAATTTGCCGGCATTTCGACAACGTCACCTTTCGGACTGACTGCATAAATTCGATCTTCAAAAACATCGCCGCGTAGCTGGTCAAGCAGATCGCCGTCTTTATCACCCGGTTCGAGCAGGTGGCGAAGAAACTGAATTTTTTGATCGAACGCAGCTTTCCTGCCGCCGCCTTCTTTGTAGCGCCAGTGTGCCGCAACACCCAGTTCCGCGTGTTGGTGCATGTCATGCGTGCGGATCTGTACCTCGATGGTATTGCCCCCGGTTCCGATGACCGCGGTGTGCAGGGACTGATAGTTGTTGTCTTTTGGATTGGCAATATAGTCGTCAAATTCACCGGGCAGGTAGGACCACATGTTATGCACTACGCCAAGCGCGGCATAACACGCGCTGATATCGCTGACCAGGATACGCACCGCGCGCATATCAAATATTTCTTCGACGCCACGGTTCTTCTGCTGCATTTTGCGCCAAATGCTGTAGATGTGTTTCGGTCGACCGGTTATTTCCGCGTCAATACCATTAGTCGTGAGCTCCGTTCGCAATGTCTCTTTGACCTCGTCAATGAATATTTCGCGTTCGGTTCTCTTTTCGTTGAGCGAGCTGGCAATCTGCTTGTAGGTGTTCGGCTCCATATATCGAAATGCAAGGTCCTCAAGCTCCCACTTCAACTGCCAGACGCCGAGCCGGTTGGCGAGAGCCGCGTAAATCTCGCTGGTCTCGATAGCTATCGCGCGCTGCTCTTTGCGTGGCGCCGATTTGGCTTTGCGCAGGCGGTACAGTTGCTCGGCAATGCGGACCAACACCAGGCGCGAATCAGACACAACGGACAGCAGCATTTTTCGCAGCGCTTCCGACTGTTGGACCGCAAGCGCCTCGCCCGGCTGCCAATTTTGTGGCAGGGAAAACTGGCCGAGCTGGATCAGACCAGGAATCAGCTTTGCTATGCCGGGCACGGCGCACTTTCGTAGTGCCCGTGGCGTCAGGAAGCCATTCCTGACCAGCGGATAAACGGCGACTGCCGCGACCAGGTCAGGAGAGAGGC
>JBLHLN010000111.1:0-7265 GCA_047620565.1 Woeseiaceae bacterium | reverse complement strand
CTATGGCGTTGCTCATCGGGAACTGATCCCCGACACAATCCACGACACCTCCCAATATGCCAACAATCTGGCTGAGCTTTCGCATCAGCCAACCAGGGTTAGGGAGCGGGGCATGCGGCAATTCAAGTCGACGCATCACGCTCAACGGTTTCTAAGCACGCACGCTACTGTCTACAATCTTTTCAATCTAGGACGCCATTTGGTATCGGCCGAGCACTATCGCTTTTTCAGGGCGCGAAGCCTGCCCTTGGGGTGCAACGGGCTTTTGCGTCTTGGAAATGTGCGGCGGCCGTTTGACTAACCCAATTCATTGAAAATTGCACAAGCTAAGAAGTTAAGTTGTCAGTACCATCTACGGTGTGACGAGTCCCCATTTCAGGCGAAAAATTCTGTGGGATTTGATGTTCGTTCGACGTTTGGATGGTTTGCCGGTGTCAAACGTCAATTCACTGCAAGCAAGTGCTGCAGAATACAAAGAGACCGTCAGGGCGAAGAATTGCGAAAACCTCATTCAGTACACCAGATGCGACAGCGGCACTACGGTTTCGTCTTCGGGAATGTCTGCCTGACTTTGGCGCCCGGTATCGACCGCATGTCGGGGCATCGAGCTTCAGTTGCTTAGGCGTCTCAACCACAAAGCGGCCCCTGTCTCCCGAAGGCAGGTTTTGGATGTTAACTGATTGTTTTTATTGGCTAATCAGGAGGCGTCTCCGGACAAGATTGCGGTACTGTGCATAACGGTGCAGGACTGACTCCCGCGATAGTCCCGCGCGCAATGGCGGGGCGGACTTGCCGGTAGCTACCAGAAGTCACCAAATACTAATTGCGAATACCAAATTGCAGCCCATAGGTTCGCGGCTCTCCCCAGAAGCGAAGGTTGCCAACGAGAGGATCCTGACGAATCTTGGTATGCGCATACAGTGTGTCAGTGAGATTTTTCACCCAAAGTGCGACAAACCAGCGCTTGTTCATGCTTTCCAATTGCAGTCTCGAGTTTACGAGTGAGTAGCCGCTTTGGCTGACAACATCGTCTTGAAATGTGTTGAAGAAAACCTTTGATTGGTACGCGTATTCACCGCTTAGACTAAGGTCGCCAATGCCGTGTAGATTCCAGGTGTACTGCGCTCGCGCTGTCGCTGAGAATTCAGGAGCTTGTTGTAGCCGAGCGCCGGCACGATCAACCTCCCCATTCTGCGGATTGTTGGGATCCAGCGCGACAAATCGATCAAATTCGGCGTCGAGCCATGCAACGCTCAGGTTGATGGTTGTGTTCGCGGTAGGCTGGGCTTGAAAGTCCATTTCCAGACCTCGATAGCTGGCTTCTGCAGCATTAATAACGACCGGAAATGTGCCAACTACGGCGCCAGGAGGCAGTGTCAGCAGTTGGATATCATCGTAGTCGTAAAAAAAGCCTGCCAGATTCAATCGCATTCGGCCATCCAGGTACGAGGATTTGAGCCCGATCTCGTATGCCCACAGATCCTCCTCGTCGAATGAGCTTTGCAGCGTGTTTGAATTGAATCCGCCCGCCTTATAACCGTTGCCAATAGATAGGTAGGCCATCACCTGGTCCGAATGAATATACTCAACGCCAATTTTCGGGGTCCAGGCATTCCACCTATCCTTGTCATTGGACTCAATAATAGTCGATCCGCCCAGGATTCCGAACGGATCTGTTACTTCCTGAAGGTATTCCTGACGGCGTTCGTCCATGCTGTAACGTAAGCCCAATGTAGTTCGCCAATTATCGGTGAACCGATGCGAACCCTGCCAAAAGATGCCAATTGCCTCGGTAGTAATGTCGGCACCGGGTTCAGTTCGAGCAGGTAGGAACTCTGGCAATCCTTGTATCGGCGGCGCCGGAAACAGAACTTCGATGTCGAGCTTCTGAAATGCATTCTCTTTCAGGAAAAAAATGCCAGCAACCCACTCAATAATCTCGTTGCTATCGTTGGCAATCTGAAACTCCTGCGTGAAAACCTCCGAACGTTGATCTACCGTATTGGAGGCGAAATCTGCGTCCGACGCGTCGAGATCGATAAGTTCCAGTGATTCTGTCTCGCGATGGGACGTCAATGACTTGAGTTCGATCGACTTGATAGTCGTAGTGAAGGATAGCTGCGTACCCCACGACTCGAGACTTACGCGTAAGTCTTCGTTGTGTGTCCCCTCGCGGGGATTGCTTCTGACCTCGCCTTTGAATGGTGGTAGCAAACCAATATTGATGCCGTTATCCGGATCGGGATGCGATGCAAGTCCTGAGCTTGAGTCATCCTGCTTCGAATAGTCAAAGCCAATGCGAAACTCGGAATCGTCGGCGAATCGATATTGAAGATGTGAGCGAATCGCATTAATATTTTCATCGTCCATATCGGTGTTTCGAAAGACATTTTCGGAGTAGCCGTCATGTCGACTCACCAAGCCGGAAATTCGCAGTGCCGCACGATCTGTGATCGGTGCATTCAGAGTTCCGGATAACCGCACACTGTCGTAGTTGCCGAGCGAAATATCGCCGCTCATTTCAAATTTGTCAGTGGGTTTTCTCGTAATGATGTGAACTGCGCCGCCCGTTGCATTCCGTCCGAACAGCGTACCTTGCGGACCTTTTATGACCTCCACTCGTTCGACGTCATAAAAGTGATGAAGTGCGCTGCTGGCGCGAGGAAGATAGATGCCATCCTGGAAATACGCGACGCTGGACTCGGCACCGACTGTAATGACGTCACTCCCTACGCCGCGTATGTAAGGCTGGCCCCGAATTGAATTGGTCTTGAACACGTAGCCCGGCACATGAAACTGCATTTCCATCGTGTCGTGAACCAGTGACTTTTCGAGCTCATCACCGGTCAGCACCGTTATCGCGATAGGGACGTGTTGCAGGTTTACCGCACGACGTTCAGCCGTAACAATCACCTCATCGAGAACCGTGGTTGCCGAAACACCGTCAGGCTTGAGCGCTCGATCACCAGCACGCGTGTCGCTCTGCGCTAATGCCTGAGAATACATACCACCGGTTGATAGGAAGAATACGAGTGCGTGTACTGTCAGCAAACAGTTCGATCTGGAACTGCTCTCTCCTGATTGCGACCGCTCCAAGTTTTTGTCTAAGCCCGCGACGAGGAGGTTAGCTCCCGGCCAAGCAATTGTAGTTCGTGAGACGGTTCTACTCCGAGTTCCGCTCTAAAAATCCTGCTGCAACGTTCGTAGGTAGCAATCGCCTCAGCGTTGTGACCTAACTCCTGATGGCAATGCATCATGCGCAGGTAAATCGACTCGATAAAACAGTCGACTTCAAGCGCGCGTTCATAAACTTCGATGGCTTTGAGCCATTCTTTTTCTGACTCCCGATAATGTCCTAGCATCACTACACCACGTAGAAATTCACTTCGCACGCGTTCGCTGGCAGCAACAATCCATGATTCTCGCTCGTCTGAGACCAGAAGTGGACCACGGCATAAATCCAAGGCGCCCTCGAGCGATACAGATTTCCTGGCATCGTCGCGAACATCGTGTGAAATTTGTTCGAAGGCGCCCAGATCAGACCAGCAATAACGAGAATTGAGGCTGATATAGCCACTTGATACCTCTATTGCATCTGCATGAACTAGCAATTTTCGCAATCTATACAAGTCCGTTTTTAGTGCGTTTTTCGCATCATCGCCGTGTGCCTCAGGCCATAATGCATCCGCTAACCGGGTTGCACTGACTCGCTCACTTCCAAAAACGACCAGCATCTTGAGTAACTCGATTACTTTCTTTTGTCCGTTGCGGCCAGACCCAACCAACTGACCGTCGATCTCCAATCGAAATGGGCCGAGGACAAATATCTTGATCGCCCAAGGCCAATTTGCCAGGGCAGTGCCAGGCAAGTCCGGAATAAGCTGGTTTCTGCGGATCATCTCTTGCACATAATCGACTTCAATATCGTGTTCGAGTGCCATGGTGCATAATCGACTCATACGTGCCGGGCTCCACATAAAAGTCGAGTACAGATCGGATTCACGGCCGGTTCTAAAGCCAATTCTTAAAGCATCAAGACATGCTTGGTGCTTTCCCTGACTTAACTTGTCGTCCGCATCTATAAAGCAACAATTGAATCTGAGCCAATTACTCGGTCCGATGTTGGAGGCGCACAGTGCTTCTTTCAGGTTACGCCGTCCCTCGATAAAATCGCCTGAATCGATTTGCACAATGGCAAGGACGCATTGGATCATTGCTCGACCATAAATGTAGTCGGAATTCTCGATCTCCGCGAAACTGATTTTCATGTTCTTCAACGCATGTTCATGCTGGCCATCAGACCAGTACTGCCACGCGACTAGCCAGTAGTAAATTGTGCGCCCAGAGCCCTTCAGCCCCATGTCATAAAACTCTTGGGTGAACTTCTGCGCCAGTCTTCGATCGCCCTTGGCCAGAGCAGCCCATGCGCCGTGGCATACCAAGTTGAACTTAAAGGTATGACAGCCATTTGCCTCGGCGAAGACGAGACCATTGCTGACTACTTGCAGTGCTTCTTCGTGCCGACCGGCCATGAAGTGTAAGACGGCTTTGAATGCATCAGTAAAGTTCTGCCATGCGATGTCGTTATTCGACGTATTGATCCCCTTTTCCAGTTCACGTATGAGAGGTCCCGCTTCAAGGCCGCTGACCCTCCATACGATACAGTGAAGCAGCACGCCACTTAGCATAAGTCGGCTTTTCGAATCAGTCCGAGATTCGAGGAGTTTCTGAGCTCGATTAAAAAGACTCGGCAACATTGGGTGATCAGGGCGGCTATTCGTAAGTAAGTAGCACATGCTGGTAACCACCCGCATTTCTACCTCGGCCGACTGAAATTCTCCGATTTCTGCGAACAACTGCTCGCCGGCTTCGACCCATTCGCAACCGCTCTGGTAGGCGTATTGTTCAACAAACAATGAGTCAGCGATGCCGGACCAAGACAAGCACGCACCGTTCTGGTCCCCCATTTCTCGGAATTGTCGAAACGCTCTTTTAAATTTGTCACGTGCCACGGTTGGATTGGTAAAGGCATCCAAACATCCTAACCAATAGATCATCCACGGCGATTCGCTGGTGATTGAGTCTGGGAGTCTTTCTATCCAATTGCCAAGTCTCTCCAGTCGACGTTGTTCAAAAAAATCTTGAGCAGAATCGCGAATAAGTCGCTCAGCAGCGGCGTACTTTCTAGAACTGAGGTAAAGATCAATTGCCGCCTCGTCCTGACCGTCCGACTCCAATATCTCTGCTGCTCGCGACTGAAGCGTCCTTACCTCTTCCGCACCCAGGTCCTTCGATAACTGTGTTAGCAAAAACTCGCGAAACAGGGGATGGAACTGATACACGGGCCTGGACAGACCGAGACGATGAACAAAAAAGTTTCGCCGATGCAAGTCAGAAAGAACGCGTCCGGTGCCACCATGGTTTGTGAGTTCCTTCACAAGCCTGACGTTCATTCTTGGCATCAAGGCCGCCTGCATTAGCGTTGTTCTTGCTTGTTCCGGTTGTTGCTTGAAAACTTCCTGTGCAAAGTAGTCGAACACTACGCTTGGCGTTTTTTCGTTCTTCAAATAATCGTCAGCCGAAACCTGGACGTCGCCCTGGAGCAAAAGGATCAACCCAGCCAGCCAGCCGTCACATTGACGCTGCAGCGCCTCTAATTCGGAGACGGACAATTCTTCGCCTTTGTGGAGCCTGGCAATCTCACGGACGTCTGATGAATTGAGACGAAGCATGGGCCAATCAACGATATGAATGCTTTGATTGGCGCGTAATCTTGCCAATGCGGAGGGTGGTTCCTGGCGACTGATCGCCAGTATCTGGCTGCCGGAAGGAAGGGAGTGCAATGCGGTCGCGAGTACTTCGTGCAGCGCCGCCTCGCGGCCAAGTAAGTGATAATCATCCAACACCAGAATAAACGGTGTTTCGAACCAACTGCCTAATTCTCGAAAGAAGCGCTTGCTAAATGCTGTTAATCCCCCGGCAAATTCTGCCGTGAACACCGGCAGGTCTTTTCGTCTGCGAGTGATTTTCTTTGCGGCCAGGTTGAGGTAGAAGAAGAAACTGGCGATGTCCGCGTCGCCTTCGTCGATTTGATACCACAACGTGGGGTTTTCCGTGTGCTCGCAATAACTTGCCGCGAGCGTGGTTTTACCCGCGCCGGGCGGGCCGCAGATCCAAATGCAGGGCACGTCCCTTACATCATTGAGCAGGCCGAAGAGTCTCGTGCGCGCGTAAATCGCGCGCAGCTGAGGCGGCGTGATCTTGGCCGGTATAGCCATCTGAGCGGGCATCTTGTTGTCCTAATTATAGGCTCGCTGTACCACCGTATACCTGTTGATGGTGCAGTATCAACCGGATGGTCAAATAAGAGCACCATTTCCCGATCTATCAATAGCTTACGTTCAATTCTTGAACGTTCGTCCACGTACGACTCAATACGGAAGCTCTGTGCCCAGGACAAAATCGGTTACCGATCTGTTACCGATCTGTTACCGGCGCAATGCTAGCGTGTGTCGCGATTAACCGGAGTCTTGAAGAAAATTTTGAGATGGACAGCTACATCATTCGAATCTATCGACGAGACACGGATCATTTGGAGTCCGTGCTAGGGGTCTTGGAGGCGACTAGTGACGGGAGTCAGAGGTCCTTTCAAAGCCGTGATGAGCTGTGGAATTTGCTGGTTGATTCACCAATGCAAGTCAAGAGCATCAATAAAGGAAGCAAGCTCAAGGTAAATCGATGATGAGCACATTTCACATCCGGTTCAATCTGCATCTGCCGAAGCTGGGTGGACTGGCGTTGTTGCTGGTCCTGATGCTTGCCTCCGCCTCCGCGAGTGCCACGACCATCGCCGAGTGCCAGGTGATGATCGACGACCTGTTCGAGGTCGTCGACAACGACGCCATATTCACGGGCAAGAAGAAGAAAGCGGGTCAAAACAAGGAACAGATTACCCGGAAGCTCATCTCGGCTCGCGGCAAGCTCGACATCGAAGAATTCGGCAGGCTCGTACAGATGGAACGTGATGGAGATATATTTCTGGCTGCGGATGTTGCTCGGTGAAAGCGAATATTCTGAAAGACTCTGAGTAAGTGATAGTGAGAACGACGAAGTAAGTCTGTTTCAATTAATTCATTGGAAGTCTCTGTCCTGATGAGGAGGCTTATTGTTCTCCTGGGGCATTTTATTATTGCTAAGTCGAGACGCAGCCATAGCCTCTCTGGGGATTTGTGTTACGGGCGTACCACCTGATTGATCGTTCAGGT
>JBLHLN010000110.1:0-7279 GCA_047620565.1 Woeseiaceae bacterium | reverse complement strand
AGTGGTATTGCGAGCAACGTGCGCCTCCCATTTATCTGATGGAAGATAAATATTCAGCTCCTGGCCACGGCTAAGTTCGCTAATCCTGTAGCTTCGCCCGCCGATCTCCGCTCGCCAGCTCGGGTCCAGCGTTACCGATTGCGTTGGGCCGTAACTGCCATCATCCGGATCCTTGAAGCGGAAAGTCGCGTTGTTGCGTCTGGTACTCACGAGTTCCACCGAGAACTGCGCGAATCGATCGCCTTCAACTTCGATCACGTCGATACAGGCGGTTTGAATATCCGGAAACCTGCTTGTCATTTCGTAATTGAATGTCACATCATTGCAAGTTAAATCGGTTTGTGCCGATGCCGGTGCTATCAATGCCAGAAATGGCAGTGCACTGAGTATTGCTATTGCTTTTGTAATTTTCATTATATTTCCTCCCATTAATTCTTGTTGTTTTTCATTGACCCGTTACATATTTCTCGTTGGCTCTTGTAAAACAGCACGGACAATAAATCTTTCTGGTGCATGTCCCACGAAATAAAACGGGTAGCAAGTGACGAGTGTAATCGTTGTTTCGTCCGTTGGCGCCAGGACTTCGATCGCTGAGGGATCGACTACCATTAACTGCTGCACCACATAAGTTTGATCTCCATGTGCTGACGTAAAAATCAGCTCGTCGCCAAACTTAATGTCTTTCAAAACGCGGAAGTAGCCATCGCGGTGCCCGGCAATTCCCATATTGCCTGCCTGTCCCGGTGCCGCCGTACCCTCAATGCGTGCAATGCCGCGATCCATGTGTAACTCAGATACGCTTTCGTAGAGCGGAACTTCCAGACTGAGTCGCGGAATGGCGAAAATGCCAACTACCTCGCTGGTTTCCTCAGTAAGACTTGCGGCATACGATGCAATTCGACCCGCGGACCACAAAGACTGGTCCGGATCTTCCGCAGCGGCATCAAGGACTGCAACGCTGCCGGCAGGGTTGGAAGATGCATTTGGTCGCGAAACAGGTAGCGAAGCGGATCGCGAGAGAACATTGGGTTCCGCACCAACATTTGGCACGACCGTTGCTGCCGCCGCAATGCTCGCCAACTGCTGTGACTTGAATGCTGCTACTGACTGCGTGCGCTTGTACTCGGCCAACGCAAGATGACCCAGAAATACGCTCAGCATCACGCAACCGCAGACCCACAGCAATCTCTCAACTGTCCGCATCAAAAACCCCAAAACCCCAGCCCTGCGCATTATATAGCCTTCAGCACCTGTCTGAAACCAGACTATCCGCGGTCTGGCAGCACAGATTTAAGGCGGCCCGCCTCTTGCAGAAATTTTGCAACACGATTTTCGCCCGGCAGTTCCGCGACCCGATTTTCCGCATCGTTGACCTCTCGCATTCGGGCACGTAATGGCTCGATTTCACGTTGCGCAAGATCCTGCACGCTTGTGACACCGGCACGCCACATCAATTCCGCCCACTGACCACCGAGACCATTTATCCGCATCAGGTCGGCCATCGTGCCCCAGTTGCGCACCGTATCTGCATCCAGATCGACACACTGGCATACGCGCGCAACTCCGTCATCGGTAGCGCACAATTCGAGAAGCGCTTCAGTTGTAGATATGCCATCCGCTTTTAATCGATTGCCGAAGCCTGAACCGATTCCTTCGATTGATTCCACTGGCGTCCCGGACTTACCGGCCGCCAACCTGGCCTCAAGCGCGGCAATCTTCTTCTTGCTGCCTTGTTGACAAACGAACCAGCCGACAACGGCACCTAATATAAAAGCGATCAGCAGGTACCAGAAAATCTGTGAGATAAGGTATTCCATGATTAGTCCTCCCTTGCACGGAATTCGATGCGCCGGTTTTGTACCCGGCCTTCATCAGTTGAATTGTCGGCGACAGGCTGTGAGAAGCCGAGTCCAACCGGAGTAAGTCGTGCCGGATCCATGCCTTTGAGCACCAGGTAGGCAACTACCGCTTCGGCGCGTCTTTCCCCCAACGCAATGTTGTAATCTTTGTCGCCGACAGAATCGGTATGGCCGGTTACGAGAATGGCAACATCCGGGCAAAGATCGGCGATGCCGACGACCTCGTCCAGAAGCTGTCGGCCGATTTCATGTATTTCATCGCTGTCGAAGCTGAACAGCACGGTCTCATGCGTTGCCACCCGCTTGTTCGCTTCTTCCTGACATGCCAGGGCCTGCTCTGAAAGTGCTGGCACAGCTAACTCGTATGTCGTTTGAAAACCGAGATCTGCCAACGAATCAATTCTTTCTCTGACACCGGCCGAAGCGCGTTCGCTGCGTATCGAACCCTTGATCAGGAGGTCACGGTCGGTGAGCGTGATACAACCCTCGTCCAGTTGTCCCAGTTCGATTAGTGCCTGGTCCATGAATCGCCGAAAGCCGTCCGGAGAGCCGTCGCGTAAGCTCAGGCTTTCTTCAACTGTCCAGTAGCGAAACATGTCCCGCGCTCTTTCCGGAAAAGCATCCCCGGCGTCATTATCCGGAACGTTGCCAGACAGCGAAATTGTACTTTCGTCCTTGCAGAATTCCGTTACATAGGGTGCGGCAACAATGACGTTACTGGACACTAAGTGAGCGCCGCGAACAGATTCGGCAGCGCTAACCACTTCACCGATCATCCATTCTTCACCAACGTCACCGTCCAGCTGCACATCACGACCATCCACGGTGGCGGATACATTGTCGAATCCGCCATCGGCCAATGCTGTCTCGGTTCTTGACTGAATATCGGCTTGTATGACTGGCGCTTTTTGGCTGGCACCAAACTCGAATAGCGCCCACAGCAAAAGCATGCCGGCCACTATGGCAATCAATCTGCTCATCTATCGCTCCCAATTCGTATAGACGGGAATTTCAGGGTCCTACAGGGAAGATCGGTCCAAATTAGTTATTTTTGTCTGGACTGACTCTAAGCACGAAGTATCTCGCGAATTTGAGGACATATCAATCGTCCGGCGGCCGGATTCGATACCTTCATGGAACACAGCGCTTTGAGCGAGGGCCAACCAACCCCGTCAACGCGAGGTCGTTATCGACGTTCAACGAATCGTATACACTATCAAAAACAGACGGCGGATAATTTCTGCCGTCCAGCCTTCGATAACAAGAATCAAACTAGTGATGCAACAATGACGGGAACCCGCTGGATAGTCCTCGCGATCATCATCGTCGCCAGTTCCGTCTCATACATGCTCCGTATCAATGTCTCCATCCTTGGCGACGCAATGATTCGCGATCTCGGTATGAATGCATACCAACTCGGGATCGTGTTATCGGCTTTTGCCGCAGGCTACACAATATTTCAGTTTCCCGGTGGCATTATCGGGGACAAATTTGGCCCCCGTCTGACCATCACGACAATAGCTGTTGCATGGACGCTGCTCACGGTCGTAACCGCAGTCATTCCGGGCACAGAATTCTGGTCTGTCGGCTTAATAGTTGCTGCCCTCGTTGCCACGAGATTCCTGGTTGGCCTGTCACACGGTCCATTTTTTCCCGTCACAATTGGCGGCACTATCGCTCGCTGGTTTCCTGTCAAACAATGGGGCATAGCAAACGGCTTGATTGTGGCGGGGCTGACCCTGGGTGGTGCGGCAGCCGGACCCATTATCGTCTGGCTAATGGAAAGTTACGGCTGGCGCGGCGCAATGCTGCTTACTGCGCCAACAGGTCTCATTATTGCGTTCATATATTTCAGATACGTCACTGACAATCCGGCCGACCATGCACGAATGACGGCGACTGAACTCGAATTAATCAACTCCGATCGACCACGCGGGGAAGAAGGGTCCGAAAAAGGCGCGTGGAAAGCTGCACTGAAGAATCGCAACGTCCTGTTGCTGACCATCAGCTACTTTTGCATGAATTACGTGTTCTATTTGTTTTTTAACTGGTTCTTCTTCTACCTGGTTAACGTTAAGCAATTTTCTGCAGCAGATGCAGCCCTCTTCGTAACCGCTCAATGGATCCTGGGTGCTGCCGGTGGTCTTGTGGGAGGTTTTACCTGCGATGGGCTCGTTCGTCGTTTCGGCATTTCCCGCGGCCCCAGGATATTGGCGATGACCGGACTGATTTTGTCAGCATTATTTTTATACGTCGGCGCAACATCGGATAGCACTGTAATCGCTGTCGTTATGCTTTGCGCCGCCTTTGGTTGTACGCAAATTACTGACACGCCGTATTGGGTAGCAATCATGTCCATGTCCGGACGACATGCGCCGGTCGCGACCGGGATTCTAAATACCGGCGGCAATGTTCCAGGCGTCATTGGCGCCATGTCAGTGCCCTTCCTCGCCGATGTACTGGGTTGGCCAGTAGCCATGGCATCCGGCTCAGTTTTCGCAGTTGTAGGTGCGTTACTCTGGCTTTTCGTCAAGGCCGACAAACCGGTCGGTGAGGCGACCTAGCCGGCTACAACCAAAGCGATCAATCGACATTGAGCAAAAGTCATGACAGATAATGAATGGGATGCTTTTGCGGCTGAGTGGGATACAAACGAAGACGCTCATTCTTATTCAGAGAAAGCGTTCGAGTCCCTGACGAATAAGGTATTACCCCTGCTATCAAATTTGCCGAAGAGCAGGGTCCTTGATTTCGGTTGCGGCACCGGACTATTGACCGAAAAACTGGCCGCTCATTGCGGACAGGTCGTGGCGGTCGATACATCGGCCACTATGATTGAGGTATTGAAGCGAAAAGTACTTCAGGCGGGAACAGAAAATATCGTTGGACTAAACATTGCTGTAGACGCCGCAACAACCATGGACAATCCGGTTTTGTCCAAAAAGTTCGACCTGATCGTTGCTTCCTCTGTTTGCAGTTTTCTTCCCGACTACGAGGCAACGCTTCTCGACCTTGCCGTAATAATGAATACGGACGCCTATTTTGTTCAGTGGGACTGGTTGGCAGACATGCCTATGCCAAGAATCAGAAATGCGCTCAAAACATCCGGACTTGTCGAGCAATATGTTGATCAGGTGTTTGCCATGAAATCGAATGGAGACTCAATGCCGGTCGTGATGGGCATTGGAAAACTAAAATCTCCGTCCTGATTCCGCGTTGCAATTTTAGTGGAGATACTGTCCGCTTTCGTAACGACAGCGGACAGCATCCATACAAAACCGCTCCTAATTTTGTCGCCCCGGTGTCGCTGTCAACGTGATGCCCGAGTCAGTATCTTCCAAACACGCTAATTCTTCTCCCAGGTAGCGGGCAATTGCGCCCATGCCGGAAATACCTACTTCTTTTTCGGCATCGGGATTGTAGTTTGTGTTGGTATTTATGTCGTAAGTGAACAGTTCACCGTTCCTGCCGACAATGAATTCAATTCCCGCAATGTGAATATTATTGGCTCGCAGAAAACGTTCGTAGCGATCGATAATCGGGTGGCGGAAATCCTCAATAATTGAGAACTTCGGATGCACTGGGCTCGGAGCTCCGTCATCCACCTGGCATACATCAGCGGGGCACAGCTCGAAGCCCTCCGACGTGTCCACGCGCACAGCGTACAGAAAGCGTCCACCCACAAATTCTACGCGGGTGATATAGGGTTTCGGTGCTTCAATATATTCCTGTACAAGCGTAATCCCATCGACAGGCAGCTCGAACTCTGAGCTCGAAACATATTCCTGCAACGCATCGACGCTGTAAAACAAGCGCACACCCAGGCCCTTCCCTCCTCGATTGTGCTTGGTGATAAATGGCCCGGAGAATTTCCCTGCCGCCTCAATGATTTCATCGCGACCTATTGCCGCAATTGTTTTCGGCGTGCGAATTCCATCGGCATTCAATGCTACATACTGAGCAATTTTGCTGACCTCAAGCTGCAACGCACGACTCGAATTGATTACCAGGCGGCCGTGACTCTCAAGCCATGCGAGGACACCGGACGCATATTCCGCCGCGTAACGATGATTGCGCGTATGAGATGACGCGCTCATTCGATTGTAGAACACGCCGTTTGGTGGCAATTCATCGAGGTCAATCTGACCACGATGAATAAACCAGGCTTCATATGGAATTGCCAGGGATGCCAGTTCGTCGCGCAGCGGATCTGTCCAGGCGTCGTTTTCGTGAATAATATATATCTGAGACATTTCTGTTCCTCGTATCAACTGAATAGTGGGGATATGACTTGCTCCGCGACAGTCGCGGGTCGGGCCGGGGAACGGGGGAACGTCAGTGATTACGAGAAGTGGGGTTTAACGGGGTTTGAGCAGACAAATACCATCACGCAATGTGAAGTTCCCCCTGGTACAGATGCAACAGCAGGGATGCGCAGCGGGTGCGACTTGAATGATGGTTTGGTCAATACTCACGCTACAAGCGTATCAACCAGGCATTCCCATGGCAATTGCGAGCGGTCGTAACAACATGACCAATACTTATGAAAGTTCGGCTATACAGTAATCTTCCAAAAATCTTCAGTAACCATTCGGCTAAACTTGCTGAAAAGATTCACTGCTGATTCGGAGTGAAAATGAATATTGCATTAGATTCACCGTAGAACTCGTAGTATTGCTAAAAATAACCAATAGGAATTTGCATGAAAACGATAGGATTACTCGGCGGAATGAGTTGGGAAAGCACAGAACTCTACTATCGACTAATTAATGAGGGAACCAGAGAAGCACTTGGCGGCCTCCATTCGGCGAAAATTTCGATGGTCAGCGTCGACTTTCAGGAAATAGAGGAACTCCAGCGCGCGGGCGACTGGGACACAATGTCAGCGATTCTCGCAAACAAGGCTATTCAAATTGAAGCGGCGGGTGCTGACTTTCTCCTCATCTGTACCAACACAATGCATAAAGTCGCGAATGAAGTATCAGCTGCGATCAGCATCCCGCTCCTGCACGTCGCAGATGCCACGGCATTGTCAATCAAGAAGTCGGGTGCGACAACAGTTGGGCTGCTTGGTACAAAGTTCACAACGGAGGAGGATTTTTACAAAGGCCGCCTGGAGCATCATGGACTTACGGCTCTTGTTCCATCAGACGCTGATCGGGACATCGTGCATCGGGTCATCTACAACGAGCTTTGTCTTGGTGAATTGAACTCGAAATCCCGAGACGAGTTTCTCAGAATTATCGATGATCTCACCCTAAGAGGTGCAGAAGCCGTCATCGAAGGCTGCACAGAGATCGGTTTGTTGGTTAAACAGGAACACACCAATGTGCCACTATTCGACACCACCAGAATTCACGCCCAACAAGCTGTGTTCGAGGCGCTGAAGCAGTGATCTGAAAACCATACAATTGAGTATT
>JBLHLN010000109.1:0-7316 GCA_047620565.1 Woeseiaceae bacterium | reverse complement strand
TGGTCGGATTATCAACACATGGTTTTATCTGCACGTCTCGTGAATGGCGCGGACAATAGCCGTTTGAGTGTGCACCTTAGCGATGGTGATCATGTTGGTGTCAGGTCGCAGCACGCTATTGGTGGAGCGATACTTGCTGGAGCGACCATGGGTGAGCAATCGTCAACTATAAGAATTGCGTTGGAGGGGATTGTGGACCTTCCAACACGTCCGGACCTCGACATCTCGAACATCGAACAGGTCTACATTATTTGCCATGGCAGACACGACGGTGCGGTATTGTTTATAGACAACATTCATCTTGAGTAGTTTTTTGAGCGGCCCGGAGTTCTGCAACGTCGCTTTCAGCGTCGCAAGCCAATAATTCCCAACCTGTCGGTTAACGGCTCGATTTCTCCATCGATGTTGCGAACAGGCTTTGGCGGGTCAGATTCCTGCGTTAACGAGCTCACGGCCAGCATGACACCGAGGCCGGCAATAGATGCCAGCAAGTCGGAAGGCATGCCCGGCGCAACAAATGGCAACCCAATCCAAACCACAAATCCGGTAAGCATGCTGGCGACGGCGCCGGCGCGGTTGGCCTTTGGCCACCACATGGCAAGTAGTGTAGGAACGACCAGTACCGCGAGGATAACGCCCAGTGCGCCAAGCACGAGGTCATAAACAACCTGCAACTCTAACGCGACAAGCAATGCCAAAACGCCTATTGCCGGTACAGACCAGCGCGCCATATTCAGGCGCTGGCGTTCATTCATACTGGATTTGAAAACGGGCGCGACCGTTGCCGTAATGATGCTTGAGCTCGCAAGAATTGCACTGTCCGATGAGCTCATGATTGCGGCCAGCAACGCGGATATAAACACCGCCATTAGAAACGGCGGCAAATGCATAAGCGCCAGCTGCGGGACCACCGTTTCCGGATCAGCAAGCCCGGGCATTGCAACAAAACCAATCATTCCGAGCAGCACGGGAATTACGCCAATGGTCAGATATCCGATAGCAGCGAGATATGCAGAATTTTGTGCCACCGATTCATTCTTGCTGGCAAACGATCTCTGCAACGTGTCCTGGGCGGCGAGTGAACCGATACCGAGGACTGCCCAGTCTGCCAGGTAATTCAGCCAGGAATCCGTGGTGTGTTCGACCGGGATCATGCTGAAACTATGTTCCGGCAACGCAGCGGTAAATGCGCTCCAGCCGCCAATATCGTTGAGAGCCAGTGGGAACAAAATCAATATTCCGGCGACGATAATGATCATCTGCACGAAATCTGTCAGTGCTACCGCCCACATACCACCAAAGGCGGTGTACGTGAGCACGATTGCGGCACCGAGGTAAATGCCAAATTCTGTGTCAATGCCGGTGAATGTATTGAGAATAAAACCGAATGCGACAAACTGCGCCGCAGTCCAGCCAACGTAGGCGATAAGCAATCCGCAAGCCGCGAGAAGCCCTGCTCGCCTGTCATATTTTTGTTCCAGGAACTCTGTAACGGTGATCAGCTTCAGCCGTCTCATTAACCTGGCCATAATGAAACCGATCAGGAACAGGCATAACGCTGCGCCGAACGGATCTGCAATTACTGCGAGGAAACCGCCGCCATAGGCCGCACCCGCAGCTCCCATAATCGTACCGGCGCCCATCCAGGTAGCCAGCATCGTGCCGGTTGCGAGGGGAAGTCCGAGATTGCGTCCCGCGATCATAAAGTCGGTCGAACTTTTGGCGCGCCGCGCTGCGTAAATGCCCAGTGCAATCATACCGAGCAGGTATATGCCGACCGCCGTTAAAATCAAACCCTGGTCGCTCAAAGCTACGGCTCCGGAAAAAGATGGCAAAGGCTAGCACGCGATAGCATCGTCGGGAAATTTGACAGGTAGTGTCGGCACTCTTTACAACAGAATTTGTCTGAATTGATAACACCGCGAGATTTTTTTGCTAGTCTTGAGTCACTGCCTGCCACCGCAACGGTGGCCCGGACATGCGGCAACTTATAAAAACATTAGCTGCGTCCAGAGGAGGAAATGATGGAAACAGTTTGGATACAAGTGTTTGTCTTAACCCTGACCCAGTGCTTCGCCCCGTCAGGGAAAATGGTTTGTCAGGAAGAGGCGGTCCAGTATCAATTCACGAACAAGGACGACTGCGATCACGCGCTGGTACAGATGATCAACGTTGCAAGCAGCGCCGACAATGTCATCGTCAACAAAGACAGCTCTCATTGTCGTCCGGCAGCGATCGAATCGATGGCTTTCAACACCGTCGATGAGGTCAACGCGAAGTTTGGCAAAACTGAAGGCTGGCAGGTTCTTGACGACGAAAACAGGGCGGCAGACTTTACCCAAACTGCGCATCAGGATCGTCTGAGCAATCTTTTTGAGTGCGAAGATGTTGCTGGCGTAGCGCCCTGCAAAATAGGTCAGATCATCATTGAGGCGTCAGCCGATCGTCCTAAGCCGGAGATCTGGCAGCAACAAAAATAAACACTTCCGGCTAATCCTTCCGTAGCAGAATTTGTACTGCACCGGTCCCGCCATCGACCTGGCGGGCCGAGGCAAATGCCAGAATTTCGTCCCATTGCTGTAACCAGTGATTGACCTTGCGCTTTAGAACCGGCCCGCGCTCGCCTGAACCGAGGCCTTTGCCGTGAATCACGCGTACACAGGTGTATCCACGCAGGCGGCTATCTTCAATAAATTCGCGAAGCGCTGTTTTGGCTTCAGGAATGATCATGCCATGCAGGTCAATTTCGTTTTGCACGCTGAAATTTCCGCGCGCGAGTTTGCGCAGGGTACGCTTTCCAACTGAAGCACGATAGAAGCGCAAATGTTCGCCGCTGGAGGTCTCGATTTCGTCGATATCCGCCTGCATGCTCTCACGAAGCACCTCGCGTTCGTCTTCGCGGGCAAAGCGCGCTTTCGGACGAACCTTGGGCTTGGGGAGGGGCATTTTTTCGTCATTTCGCAAGGGCGTAATGCCCGCCATCTGACGGCGAAACAGATCGGCCTCGTCCTCGCCATTATTGTCATCATGATCAGGCATTCGAATATCGTTGTTTTAGCTATGGTGCGGCAGGAACATTGAGTATAGTGAGCGCGTCGTTCAGGGCCAATGGAAAAGATCGGCGACAAACCCGTCATACCTGGACAAAAATCATTACTGAAGAATCAGCTGGCAGACAGTGAAAATACTGGTTAGTAACGACGATGGTTATCTCGCCCGGGGAATTAATGCGCTGTCTTTGGCGCTTTCGGAGATTGCTGACGTCATAGTGATGGCGCCGGACAGAAATCACAGTGGCGCTTCCAATTCGCTGACGCTGCATTCCCCGCTGCGCGTGCACCGTGTCGAAAAGGATCGCTATTTCGTCAACGGCACGCCATCCGATTGTGTCCATCTGGCCTTGACCGGCTTTCTCGACAGTGACCCGGATATCGTCGTTTCCGGGGTGAATCACGGCGCTAATCTTGGCGACGATGTGATTTACTCCGGCACCGTCGCGGCAGCTATGGAAGGTCGCTTCCTCGGTTTGCCTGCAATCGCTGTGTCGCTGGCAGGGCGCCACGGCAAGCATTTCGATACCGCAGCGCGGGTTGCGACGGATCTGGTCCGAAAGCTGCAGAAAGAGCCGCTTTCCAGCGATATTATGTTGAATGTCAATGTGCCGGATGTCCCTTATGACGCTTTAAAAAGTGTCGAATCCACCCGGCTTGGATTTCGACATCGCTCCGAGCACATTGTCAAAACCAAGGATCCACATGGGCGGAATATTTACTGGGTGGGACCAGCAGGTTCCGGACAGGATGCCGGTCCCGGCACCGACTTTGCTGCCGTGGAGAATGGATCCGTTGCAGTAACACCATTGAAAGTGGATCTGACGCGCCATGAGTCGCTGCCGCAACTTAAAGACTGGCTCGCGTCGTGATCAGCACGAACCCGTGCATTCAGGGCATAGGCATGACCTCAGCCCGGACTCGTGACCGCCTTGTCAATCGGCTCAAAGATGAGGGCATCAAATCAACCGCGGTGCTGGAACAAATTCGAAATGTGCCACGGCACTTATTCGTTGATGAAGCGCTCGCCAGTCGTGCGTATGAAGATACTGCTTTGCCCATCGGGCTGGGCCAGACAATCAGTCAGCCTTTTATCGTGGCGCGCATGACAGAAGCGCTGCTGAAAGACTTTAGCGGCGAGAAGGTCCTGGAAATCGGCACGGGGTGCGGATACCAGACGGCAATTCTGGCGCCGTTGGTAAAGGAGATTTATTCGGTTGAACGCATTCCCGAGCTGTTGCGTAAAACCAAGCAGCGGCTTCGTGCGCTGGATATCTACAATGTGCACTTTCGGCCTGGCGATGGCTGGGAGGGCTGGCCAAAATATGCACCTTATGACGCAATTCTGGTGGCAGCTGCCGCACCGGAACTGCCGGAAAAACTGTTGCAACAACTAGCGCCAGGCGGGCGCCTGATCATGCCGGTTGGTCCGCCAGGTCAACAGGATCTGGCAATGGTTACTCGCCAGGACGATCATTTTGAGCAATCTTCTTTAGGCGCGGTCAGTTTCGTGCCCCTTGTAAAGGGACGCTAGACATCTTTTCGGCACTCATTCCTGAAGATTAATAGCAAATAAAACAATATCTTGTTTATACTATTTGGACTCGATTCTGGCGATCGGGCGGGCTGGCTGTGTGCGCAAGCTAAATCTACGGATCTGACAATGAAAGTGTTTGGGCCTTTGTATGAACGTGTCCTTGGCTGGGCGGGGCATCCGCAAGCGGAGCGCTACCTTGCAGGCCTGAGTTTCGCCGAATCGTCGTTCTTCCCGATTCCGCCGGATGTCATGCTGGCACCGATGTGTATCGCCAACAGGGAGCGCGCCTGGCGCTTCGCTACAATTACTGCTGTCGCATCATTGCTCGGCGGCATCGCAGGCTACGCAATTGGCTATTATCTTTTTGCTGCAGTCGAGCCATGGCTGCACTCAATGGGCTATTGGTCTGCTTATGAACGCGGCAAAGAATGGTTCGATAGTTGGGGTGTATGGGCGGTTCTGATTGCCGGATTTTCTCCCATACCCTACAAAATTTTTACCATTACGGCGGGTGCGGCAGTTCTGAATTTTCCCGCGTTTGTCATTGCCTCACTAGTTGGCCGAGGCGCACGATTTTTCCTGGTGGCGGGCCTGATCCTGGCCGGTGGTGAGCGCATGGAAGAGACTCTGCGCATCTATGTGGAACGTATAGGCTGGACGGTGGTTGTTCTTGCCGGCGCCATTGTCGCCTTCATCATGGTCGGAAAATAGGGCGACCCCATTCGATGACTCCTGTTGATCTTACAAGTGTCGACACGATAGCTCCCAAAAATTTCAAGCCGCGTATTTGCCCAACTTTGCTTCTCATTGTGAGTCTCACTTTCGCCTTGCTAATTGCCGGGTGCTCATCACAATCCAGCTGGAATTATGCGGCAAACGAATTTCATGTCGTCCGCAGCGGTGAAACGTTGTCCAGTATCGGCAACCGTTATGGAATTGGACATCGGGATCTTGCACGGTGGAACAAGCTGGGCGACGGCTCGCTAATTTATCCCGGCCAGAAATTACGCCTGACACCGTCATCCACTGCCTCTGCTGCATCGCAGCAAAACTCCGCTACAGCTGCGGCGCGCAAAAACCCGGACCCTGTTCGCGTTTCGGTCCCGCCGCCAGGTTGGGACTGGCCGACCCAAGGTCGCATAATTGCGGGCTTTGACGGGCAGCGAGGCTCTGGAACCGGCCTGCTCATTGGCGGAAAGGCTGGTCAGCCGGTGCGTGCAGCGGCCGGCGGCCGGGTGGTCTATTCAGGCGGTGGACTAATCGGTTACGGACAGCTTATTATCGTCAAGCACAACGACACCTACCTGAGTGCCTATGGGCACAATGAGTCGTTGCTGGTCAAAGAAGGCGAACAAATAAAGAAAGGCCAGCGCATCGCGACCATGGGGGAGGGGCCTGGACTTGAACCGCGCCTGCATTTTGAAATCAGGCGAAACGGCAAGCCGGTGGACCCGCGACAATATTTGCCAGCGAGATAATCCGGCTTGATCGTCGACCGCTAGAATACATTTGACTGTGTCGACGATGGCAGCTCCCGGTTATGGAGAGGAGTTGTACTGTGAGCGAGACAAGCAAGTCCGCAGGCAAAAGGCGCAAGGAATCATCCTCCGGCGCGGGCCCGGCCGTGCGGTCGAAAATCTCTAACGAGGCTGTAAAACGTTGTGGATCCGGTTCGCGGAACGCGGCCGGCCACGATCCCACCAGTCTTTATCTCAATGAAATCGGCGTTGCCAATTTGCTGACCTCCGATGAAGAAAAATCGATCGGACGGCGCATTCGGCAAGGTGACGAATCAGCCCGGCATAAAATGATCGAAAGCAATTTGCGGTTGGTTGTCAAAATCGCTCGCCACTATCTAAATCGAGGCTTGCCATTGCTCGACCTGATTGAAGAGGGCAACCTCGGCCTGATTCATGCCGTCAAAAAATTTGATCCTGAACGTGGCTTTCGATTTTCAACTTATGCGACCTGGTGGATTCGCCAGACCATCGAGCGTGGCATCATGAACCAGGCTCGCACCGTGCGCTTGCCGATTCACATCATTAAAGAAATAAATGCTGTCCTCAGGGCAACCCGGACGCTCCGCTGCGGTCGGGACAGTCCGCCGACGGTAGCAGAAATTGCCGACTATCTGGATCGTGACGTTGAAGATATTGAGCGACTGCAGGGGTTACACAATCGCGTGACCATAGGCTCATCAGGCCCGGGAAATTCCGACGACGGGCGTAGCTTGCTGGAATCGTTGCCCGGGCAAAAGGCTGCTGAACCGGCTGCTTGCGCACAAAAAGAGTATGTTCACGAAATTGTGGATTGCTGGCTTTTCAAACTCAACGACAAGCAACGCGAGGTGGTCGAGAGACGATTCGGTCTGCACGGCTATCGTCGCCTGACGCTCGAGGAAATTGGTAACGAAATCGGCGTAACTCGCGAAAGAGTTCGGCAGATCCAGATTGACGCGCTAAAAAACCTTAAGACGATGATGGAAAGCCACGGCGTGGACAGCGAGTTCGTACTCGACTAGCAATAAAATTTGCGGCACTGGCTCCGCGAGAGCGGCCCCTGATTGTGGAATGTGGCTCTGCAGGAGCGACCCTTCTTTCGTGGGAGCATCCAATATTTGTGGGAGCGGCTTTAGCCGCGAATCTTCTATTCTTTTACCCGGCCAGCAATCACGCTAACCCGGACACGGGTGGCCAGTCCGGCCCATGAGACGCGCCGCAAGTACTTCC
>JBLHLN010000108.1:0-7376 GCA_047620565.1 Woeseiaceae bacterium | reverse complement strand
AGTGGGCGGAGAGATGGCAGTGATCAAAAACGCCAGTCTTCTCCAAATGTTGGCAGTGCTGCAGAACTCGGTCTCACAACTTCAAAACAATTACGATGCCGACAAGAAATTTCACTATGACTCACTGGCGCCGTTCCTGACGAGTCATGCTAATCTGCCGCAAATTGTCGCCGCTATCAAACATACGCCGGGTAGACCTGAGTCCACCTATGGATTTCCAGAACTGAATGTTTCAAACCGTCGAGACCATGCGGAGCTTATCTCAAGGCAAGACTTTCAGGGCCTGCTTGTCATCAAAATGGATCTCATGATGGATATTTTCAGAACCATTAAGTCCCAGAAACTGACTGAACAACTCGACGAAACTACGGCCACTTTGGCAGCAGAGCTTGACAATCTATGACGCTAATTTCGATCCCCAATGAATGTTCCCGTGGATAGTAGGAACCAACCTTCTCTTACGGCGTTCACACAAGTTCCAGGAGTTCTTTTTTGTCGGTGCGTACAAAGTTCCGCTTCTGGCCGAAAGCAGCCACTGGCATCCCTCGATATTCGGAGTGGCGAGTGGCTGCTTTACCCCAATACCGGACACTCAAGTGTTAGAATTTGAAGCCTACTGAGTGGCTGCTAATGACCCACACCGGACCTTCTCGGTGTTGCCTAACTAAGTGGTCATATTAGTATTGGCCGTGCCTCCGAATACATCGACTTGGACTATTCGGCAGTCTCACTCTGCCACGCACTCAGCTTTGTAGCGGGTGCGAATTTACGATCTTTTCTTTTCCGCCAGTCTTCGATCTGGGAATAAACGGCGAACCCCTGTCCTTGTTCTTTCCACCAGTCCGCGCCACCTTGGGTCAAGATTAGGCTTACGACGTTGTCCAACACGTTTTCGGTAGCGGCTTTTGTCAACAACCCCTTCGCGTTTAGCTGTACCGCGATCTCGGCCTGGTTGAATGGCCCGCACATCTGCGTATGAAACATCAACTTCTCAGGTTGACTGAGCGACTGAAAGGCGTGCAGGCCGCGCTGAAAGAGAGAGGCAGCTTCCAAATCGACGCCAACCCTGTTTACCACGCCATGCCAGGTAGTCCAGAAGTCCCGTTCCGCTTCTGCGAGGGCGACTACGTTGGATTGCCTGACTTGCATGGCCAAATAAAAGAGAGTCACGACGACGGCGACTGCCCCAGCCCATTCACCCATTGCTCCGATAGCGTCCCAATTCATTTTTCAGTCCAGCCAATTTCGATGGCCAATTATGAAGCAAATTCTGGATTGGTGGGCGACCGCTCTTGGCCGAAAGCAGCCACTCGAATCCCCCGATAGTGGGAGTGGCGAGTGTCCGGTATACCCCGAAAGCAGCCGCTCAGATGGTAGAATCTGGATTGAATTGAGAGGCCGCTTTTGACCCAAAGCAGACATTCCCAGAGTAGTTTTACCAACGATCTTTAAAGGGTGAAATGAAGTTACAGAAATGGGCACTACTTGCCGAGATATTGGGCGGAATTGCAGTCGTGGTCTCCCTGATATTCGTCGGTTATCAAGTCCAACAAAGCAATGAACAGGCAGCTCTCAATACCAGTGCATTGCGGCTAGCTGCGTACCAGCAACTGATCGAGGGAATCTCAGAGTTCAACATACAAACGATTCAAAATGCTGAATTGAGGGCGGCCCGAATAAAGTTAGAGGGCGGTACAAAATACAACGAACTCAATCCCGATGAGCGACAGATTATAAATGCGTTCCTTTATTTGGCCTATAGAAACGGTGACTTGGCGTACATGCAGTACCGTCAGGGAATCATTGACGAAGAGAAACTTCTTTCTGGCATGGGTTTGCTCGTCGATTATCTTGCCTATCCGACTGTTAGAGCACATTGGAACGAGGCTAAAGATGGCTTTGTGAGAGATTATAGGAATTACATCGATCAACTAGTTGAAGATGCCGACAGCAATTAATTCTTTAATGTCTGCTTCTGGCCGAAACCAGCCACTGGTGGAATGAGTGGCGAGTGTCCGCTTTACCCCAATACCAGCCACTCAGATGTTAGTATTTAATCTGTTTTGAGCGGCTGCTTTTGACCCGAAGCGGACTCTCATCACGAGATGGAAGCGTCAATCTCAGTTGTAACGGCTCGAATTCCCAGTCAACTCACGACCGTCTGCAAGCGTAAGCGAGGCAACGTTGCCTCGATTTGATCCGTCTCTGGCACGATATCCGCTGACACTGATGACATCGCCAACCTTCACCGTGTCGCGCGACCAGCCGCGACGTCTAAGACCATTCGGGCTGCCAAGTTCAAAGGCCCAATTGACAACATTGCCGTTTTCGCCCTCGACATCGATATAAATCCAGGCATGGGGATTCCTCCACTCAACTTTGGTAACGGTGCCGTTCGCTTGAACTGGACTATCCGCATCGAATACCGCGGAGAAAGAATGGTGTGCCCAAGCCGGGATACCAAAGCTTACTAGCATCGTAATCAAGAGTACCAGGCGCCTCACTTTCATTCGCAAATCCCCCGTTTTCTCACTGCGTCATTCATGGACAGAACTTAGCCATTTCTCGTTTTCACAGACGAATTCAAAAAGATTTTCATTCGGCGCAAGATACATCGGCATCTGGCGCACCCAGGATTCGCTGTATACCGCCGGATCTTCGATAGTCAATTCGAGCTCCATATCACCATAACGGGTTCTTCGATATCGCTCGATGACGTGGAACTCCTCGCTTCTCGGATGTGAGCGACCGGTCCAGCCGCGATCATTAAATCCGGTTGTATCCACAACGAGCACGTCATCCTCCCACCAGCCGATGGAATGACCGAGCCACGTCGGATCAGGGTCATCAGGGTGGCCGCGACCATCCATGAAGATTTGACGGTAACCCAGAATGCCCTCGTACAGAATGACGATCAGATCCTGTGTGTGAACGAACTTACCGAATACGGGTGGCGTGTGCGTGGGAATCGGAAGCGACGTCGGTAGGCAGCGAAAGCGTGGCGATTCAATAAAATGGTTCTTGGTCCTTTCCGCGACCAGCTTCGCGGCCCAGTCCGTAAATTTCGGCGCCGGTGGAAATTGATCTTGCCCGTACATCCACATTCCCGTGAGGTTCGGCTTGCCGTCCGCTGTCATCGGCCTGGGAAGATCGGGAACGTCCTGCTGCGCAAGAATTTGCGCGGTCGCGATGCCGAAGTCATCGCCTATCGTATTTAGCTGGAATCCCTGCTCCAGTTGAATGTCGAAATTGCGCTCGCTGCCTTTCTGCAGTTCAACCGGCTCGGACTGATACGGCAGATACTCCGCACCATGAACACGGACTTGCAGCCGATAATCCCCGGCAGGCAAACCGTCGAATTCGTAATGGCCATCGTCATCAGTCCGTGTCTGCCACGAATCACCGGACGCAATATGAGTCACACGCATGGGTGCATCGACCACCAGGCCATCGAATGGCCCGGTCACCTGCCCATTGAACCGGCCGCCCTGAACCTGCGCAACCGCCGTTGCAGCCAAGAGAATGAGAAACAGAACATTCGGGCTGTTATTTTTCATTGTCAATCCTCCCCGTGACTGCCAGTTTATGCGGTCAATCGACGTGCATGTCAATATGAAGGATCGAGCGCGCTAAGAAAGAACCTCGGGTCGACCAATATCCTGTGAATCGAATATCGTCCCTGTGACCGTCGTTTGTTACTCCAGAGCGGCAACCGCAATGTCCGCTTCTGGCCGAAAGCAGCCGCTCAATATCACCCAAATTCACTCATCTGAGTGTCCGCTTTTGGGAAAAGCGGGCATTACGCTACGAATTTCGTAGCAACCCTCAGAACTCCAGAATTCTGCCAGGGCTGAACGTCTGTTTTGCCCTCGAAACCCCACGTTAGCCTAGAATTAATGAAAACGTCCGCATTTGACCCAAAGCTGACACACCGTCTTCTATACTCAATGGATGTCCAGAATCCGCGAGATACCCTTGTTCCGTATCGGTGCCGAGAGCGCCGCTATCGTCGCGAGCATCCTCCTGGCGTTTGCTATTGATGCCTGGTGGGACGAACGCAAGGAAGCGAGCCTTGAACAGGAACTACTTGCGGCCTTGCTGATTGAGTTTAAGCAGAACGTCAATTTGTTGCGAAGCGCCAGCGAAAACTACGAAACACAATATCTGGATGCACGAAATCTGCTTGTTTACCTTGATGCAAATTCGGAACAGAGAAACAGTGCAGAGCTCGAGCGGCTCGTTCGCAGTTTGTGGGACGCCAGGTCTGTTCATCTGGAGACGGGAGCCTATGAGGCCGCGGCTGCGTCCGGCATCCTGAGATTGATTAGCGACAATGAGCTTAGGTCGCATCTCGCTGCGTGGCCAAGTTATGTGGCTGAATGGGCCGAGGAAGAAGACGCGCTTTTTCTATATCGCAAGAACTTCCTGAACCCGTATATGTGGGGAAAGATTCGAACTCGCACAATCGCCCCCGATTACGCATCCTTTCCAGACGGTCAGTCTCCCCCATTGATACCCAGGGCCGGGCTCGACAAAGATGCATTGATTGATTCTATTGCATCAGTTGAGTTTGACAATCTGGTTACGAAGCGAGCTCAAAATACCTGGTTCGCATTGCGCGATTGCGAAACGCTCATTTCAAAAGCGACAAGGATTATCAGCCTCATTCAAACCAGCCTGGACGGCCAGCGCTGATTCGATGCAACCGAGACTGGCCGAACGCGGGCCGGCGAAATCGACCGGCCGGGCCTGCACACCGATCGCAATGATTCACTAGATCAAAAAGTTTAGATCGCGGGCAGCGAAGTTGCCTATGTTTGGTGCGACCATATCCAGTTCGACATCGGGTATGCCAAACCATTTTGCCAGTGTTGCCGCGTACTGATCCGCTGAAGTTGTCGGGATCAGCCGACCACCACCAACATCATCAGGGCCGCCGAGCGCCAGGCTCGGAAATGTGCCGTACATGTCTCTGCCCCTGACTGCATCGCCTACAACCAGCTGCACACCGCCCCAGGCATGGTCGGTGCCATCGCCATTTGAGGTCAGCGTGCGCCCAAAATCCGATTGGGTGAAGCTGGTTACGCTATCGGCGACGCTGAGTTCGACAGTGGCATCGTAAAACGCCGTCATCGCATCACTGATTCCACCAATCAATCCCGGCTGGTTGATAACCTGGTCATCGTGAGAATCGAATCCGCCGATTCCGACGAAGAATATTTGTCGTTGCATCTCGAAAACATCCCGCACTGCGATCATCTGCGCGACAGTGCGCAGCTGATTGCCCAACGGAGATTGTGGGAAAACGGTAGTGAGCGCAGGCGCGCCAGCCAATGCATCTCCAACAAGGTCAGCGGTCGCTATGGCCCGTCGTTGCACATCGGCAAACCCCCGTTCATAGATTGTGTCGTAGTTCGCATCGATGATGCGTTCCATGGCGAGTCGTTGCTCCAGGAAAATACCTGCGTCGCCGAAACCCTGAAACGGTATGGGTCCGTTGCTGCCCATTACATAAGCGATCGTTTCCTGAGCCGACTGAAATAATGAACTGCCACTCAGGGAGACGTTCGTTGCAATCTGCTGATCCGTCACGGCGGTGCGTATGAAATCGGCGAGGCGTCCCGCCCACCCGGTCTTGCTGACGGTCGCACCTTTTAATGAGTTCCACTGGTCCTGTTGGTCGTTATGAGAAAAAAGCTGGGGTGGCAGGAGCACAGACTGCGTGAGGTAATCTGCTTTTGACGTCGGTTCGACCAGCGGACCAACGTTGCTGATGAATGCCGCCCGATTGTTCTCAAACAAGCCCTGCAGTCCGCTCATCGTCGGGTGCAGGCCGTAGTCGCTTCCATCTGCAGTAAGTGGATTGATCGCCAGCAAATCCTGCTGGGCTACCGCCATGTTCTGGCGAGATGCTGCGTAGACGTTGTATTCAGCATTGCTGCGTGGAACAAGCATGTTGAAGGAATCATTGCCACCATGCAGGAACACGCACACCAGCGCTTTGTAGTCCGGAAACGGTGCACTGATGCCCATGCCCTGTGAGTATGCGACTCCCGGGGCCTGAATCATCGCAGCCGTAGCCGTCGCAGCGGCGGCAGATTTGGCAAGAAATTCGCGTCGATTGAATTTTTTCATATCTATTCTCCGCCTAGCGCTGGTACGCGAATTCAGGTGATGAGACAACAAGGTAAATTGCTTCTGCCGTGCGATTCGTCGTATCTGCAACGTCAATGCGATCGATCATTCCAGCCATTTCAGCTCTCAGCGCGTCAGAAATATTCCCTGCGAGAAGTTTGCCAACCACCAGGTTGATAAGCGCATCAGTGTCGTCAGCGACAGTGACCTCTTCACTGATGTCGATGTAGACATCGTCCACTTCAAGATTCGGATTCTCCGAATGCCAACCGAAAGTCGCCAGGAAGAAATAGTTCGTTACGAACGTATTCTGATACTCCGTGGCGATCTCGAGTTCCGGCGCAACCAGGCTGCTGTTGCGAATTTCACCCGCCGGCGCATAGAACGGGCTGAAGAAATTGAACACGTGGCTCGCCTGTAATGGACCCTGACCGAAAATGATGTAAGAAGCTGCCAACGGAAATACGCCGCTCTGCGACGTCGCATTGTATGCACGCCACAATTGCGTAAGGCGCAATATCGGTTCCTTGATTTTGCCGTCGATTTCCATCGGCATGTCCGGTCGTGCCTCGTCATCCAGCAGGATGGCTTTGACAACCGCGCCGAGGTCGCCACGAATACCGAAGCCATTGTTATCGAATACTGCGGCAACGCGTTGTACGTAGCCCGGCGATGGATTGCTGGCAACGAGGCGTTGAATCAGCCGAATTGACAGAAATGGACCAACATTCGGATGATTGAATATGTTGTCCAGCGCACCCTCAAGATCCTGCATGCCTGTTTGCCCGGCGGGCAAGGTGTCGCCGTTGAGCATCAGCTTTGGACCGTCATCATGAAACGCAGGATAAAGCTGCATGGGGACGGACTGGTTGTTGTCGTTGCGAAAAGCCCGCTCGAAACCTGGCGCGCCGGCGTAGTTCCAGCCGGTGTATACGTGCGCGAATCCCTCAATAATTTCCTGATCGTAGGTCGGGATTTGCTGTTGTTGCAGGTCGAGCATCGGCGTGCCATCGGAATTTAGTTGCACCAGGCCGATCGAAAAAAGCTGCATCAATTCACGGGCATAATTTTCATCGGGTCGAATGTTGACCGCTGCGTTCGGCTTTTGATTGCCCAGCATGCTCAGGTAAACACCCATCGCCGGATGCAACGTGACCACTTCCATCAACTCGCGATAGTTGCCAAATGCATTGTTCGACAGTTCGTCGTAGTAGTTGGTGAGAGAATATGGCGCACCAATC
>JBLHLN010000107.1:0-7416 GCA_047620565.1 Woeseiaceae bacterium | reverse complement strand
TATGTCACAAGTCCGCAGGACAAGGTGGAAGACTGGCAACAACTGCGGCGGAAAATGTCGGCGGCACCAGGCATCGTCGCCGCGGCGCCGGTCATTGAAATGGAAGGCATGATTCGTACCGGCAAATCATTGACGGGAGTCATCATCAACGGCGTGTTGCCTGCGGAGGAGCAGGCTATATCGGGTCGGGCGGTGAATTTCGTGGCCGGCAGTCTCGATGTGCTGACGCCGAACGCAAAGGGAATAGTGCTCGGCAGATTTCTTGCGTTACAACTTGGTGTTCGTATTGGCGACGGCGTTGTTCTTTTGATACCGAGGCCAGCCGGCGATGGTACGCCGGAACCGGTCCTGGAAAGATTTGTTGTTCGTGGCGTATTCGAAGCCGGTGTTCAGGATCACGACGCCACCCTGGCATTGGTGCATATCAGCGATGCTGCACGAATTATGTCCATGGGAAATCGAGTCAGCTCCGTCCGTTTTCTGACCGACGACGTCATGCGGGCGCCGGCAATTTCGCAGGCCTTGTCTGCATTGATCGGACCGGGCTATACGACGACAGACTGGACGATTGAGAATGCCAGTTATTTTCGGGCAATCCGCCTGGAAAAGATGATGATGTCGTTGTTGTTATCGCTGATCATTGGCGTTGCTGCGTTCAATATTGTTGCAAGCCTGGTGATGGTCGTAACAGACAAGACCAACGACATCGCTATTCTGCGCACTCTCGGCATGGGTCCGAACGATGTAGTGCGTGTATTTTTTATTCAGGGAGCAGTTATCGGCTGGTTCGGTGTTTTTCTCGGCGTCCTTGCAGGCACGCTACTGGCTATCAACGTCCCAACTGTCGTGCCTGTTCTCGAACAATTGTTCGGCTTTCAGATCATGCCTGGCGACGTCTACTACGTGACGCAAATTCCTTCATCGCTTGAATCCGAAGATGTCCTCACCATTTCAATCGCAGCGTTTGTATTGACTTCGCTTGCAACGCTTTACCCTGCACGGCGGGCAGCGCGGGTAAATCCTGCGGTCGCGCTGCGATACGAATAATCATGGCCGAAAAATATGAATACTGGATTGGCCGCCGCTACGTTAAATCTCGCAGCAGCAATGGCTTCGTTTCACTGATATCGGCGATATCGATGCTCGGAATTGCGATTGCTGTTGCCGTTCTTATCGTCGTCCTGTCTGTAGTCAATGGCTTCGAGCGCGAGCTCAAAGACCGTTTGCTGGCTATGTCAGCACATGCAAGCGTCGAAGATCCAGACGGCAAACTTGCCGACTGGCATTCCTGGGTGGAGAGAGCGGAGCAAGATGGCGACGTTGTTGCGGCGGCGCCGTTCGTCAACGGGCAGGGTCTCCTGTTGTTCGAAGAGCAGTTGAGCGGCGCTGAATTTCGCGGCATTGATCCTGGACTTGAAGAAAGCGTATCGGGTGTCGGCGACATCATGGTTGAAGGCAGTATCGACAGCTTGCAACCCGGTGACTTCAATATCGTACTTGGGATCGAGCTTGCAAATGCATTGCGAGTGAAGCCAGGCGACAAATTAACCGTTACCCTGGCGGAGGGTATGGTGACGCCGGCAGGTATTGTACCCAGGATAAAACGATTTACAGTTAGCGGGATTTATCGTGTTGGAATGTTCGAGTTCGACAGGCGACTGGCATTTATGAATCTGACTGACGCGCAGAAGTTGTTTCGTTTGCGCGAAAATGTCACTGGAGTAAGGCTTGCCGTCACCGATATTTTTGATGCAGCACAAATCGTTCGCAGAGTAGCAATCGATGCCGGCGGCGGTGTTATGGTTAGCGACTGGACGCGACGTCATGTGAACTTTTTTCGTTCGATTCAAATTACGAAATCGATTCTTTTCGTTATTTTGCTCATGGTGATTGCAGTCGCTGCGTTTAATATCGTTTCTACATTGGTGATGGTTGTTAAAGAAAAACAAACAGACATAGCAATCTTGCGAACCATTGGCGCGACCCCAATGGGGATTCTTAAAATATTTATTACCCAGGGCACCGTAATCGGGGTGCTTGGAACAGTTGCCGGTATGGCGTTGGGCGTATTGCTTACACTTAACCTGGAAAACATTGTGTCTTTTATGGAGGCCGCTTTTGGTATCAAGTTTCTTGCTGCAGATGTTTATTTCATTAGCGATCTACCTGCAGAACTCAGAATTCCTGACGTGGCCCGAATATGTGCGATAGCGCTGGTGCTGGCTTTGCTGTCAACACTGTATCCGGCATGGAGAGGCGCCAGGACAATGCCTGCGGAGGCGCTGCGCTATGAGTGACACCGCAGTTCTGCAGTGCAACGATGTTGTACGACGATTTCGCGAGGGTAGTTCGACGCTCGAGGTCCTCAGCGGTGTCGATCTGACCGTCCGTACCGGTGAAAGACTGGCCATCATCGGCGCGTCGGGATCCGGCAAGACCACATTGCTGCAAATCATGGGTGGTCTGGACGACCCCACGTCCGGAGAGGTGATCGTAAATGGTGACTCGATGGAAAATACCGATGAAGCGGCGAAAGGAATTCTGCGCAACCAATACATTGGCTTTGTTTACCAGTTTCATCATCTGTTGCCGGAATTTTCGGCCCAGGAAAACGTGGCATTGCCATTGCTGATCAGGCGCACCAAAAAAGATGCCGCGTTTACTGCCGCCGCCGAATTATTGACCCGCGTAGGGCTGGGCGAACGCCTGGATCACAAGCCGGGCGAATTGTCCGGCGGCGAGCGGCAGCGGGCGGCCGTTGCCAGGGCATTGATTACGACGCCGAAACTTGTTCTTGCCGACGAACCAACCGGCAACCTGGATGCCGGAAACGGGGAGCACGTTCTGCAGCTAATGCTTGAGTTGAACCGCGAGCTACATACCAGCCTGGTGATTGTCACTCACGATCATTCAATTGCAGAGAGAATGGATCGTATCCTGATCCTGGAAAATGGTCGTCTGAACGAAGCATCCTAGTCGCTGTTTGCTGAGCTGGTGGTATTGCGTTTGCGCCGCTTTGCAAGGTAGTCGCCGATCGAGGCGCGCCAAAGCAGGTCGACAATAATATAACCGGTGACGGAAAGCGCCGCGCCGAGAAGTACGCTGCCCAGCAGCAATGGCTGCCAGATATAAACAAAGCCATCCATCATCCAGGCCATCGTCAATTCAAATTCGAAGGGATGGGGATCTGACCCCAGCAGCCATTCGCCAAACTGAAAAGCGACGTAGTACATTGGCCCCATCGTAAGCGGATTGCTTACGAGCGACGAAATTACGGCGATGGGAATATTGACGCGCAATGCCAGCGCCAGCAGCGCCGCGGCAAGCATATGTCCTGGAAACGGCAAGTAGGCAATAAACAAACCGAGCGCGACAGCTGGTACTACAGTGCGGCGGCGTATGCCCCACAACCGGGGATCGTTGAGCAGGTGAGCGAACGGCGCCAGGTACCACTGCTGTACGAGTTTCTCGCGTTTTAAAGTGAATCTACGAAAAAAGCGTCTTGGCATTGCAGGTCCGTCGGTGTCTCATGATCAGGGTCAGCTCGCGCCGGAGTTCGGCATCATAACGACAAACCGCAGGGAAGCGGTAAATGGAAACCTCCAGCTAATTTCATGGCAGCCATTTGCCTCTGCATCTTGCTTGGAGCGTTCTCGCTCGAATTGTTTCCTCAGCTGCCACCTGCAGGATTCCTGCTACTTTGCGTGACGGCGGCTTTGCTGCTGCTTGCAACTCAAAATAGTGGCAAGAGTCGAAATTGTGCCGCATTTATTGCGGGATTTGCGCTGATGTGGCTGGCGTCTGTGAGCCAGATGAATGAGCGGCTGGATCCGTCGCTGGCGGGGCTGCCTGTCGGCGTGACAGGTACCGTTGAAGATTTCCCGCTGGCTGCCGAAGAGTCGATACGATTCGTATTTGCGCCGCTGCAACCAACCGATTTGCCAGGAAAAATTCGTCTTACCTGGCACGACGCGAAATACTTACCATCCGTTGGAGAGGTGTGGCATCTGAACGTGCGCCTGCAGCGGCCACGAGGGCTATCCAATCCCAACGGCTTCGATTTCGCGGGTTGGCTTTTTCGGCAGAACATCGGCGCAACCGGTTACATCGTTGAAGACACAGAAGCCAGCAAGAACCGGCGCGTACTTTCCATACGTCCGGATCTGCCGACGCGTGTTCGCCAGAGATTCGTCGATCGAGTTTCTGAGCTGCTGCCGGCGGACAAAGCGGCGGCTGTTTTGCTTGCTATAGGCGTAGGCGCACGCCACAGGATTTCGCGAGAAGACTGGGATGAGTATGCAGCGACCGGTACCAGTCACCTGATGGCTATATCGGGACTGCACATAGGCCTTGCTGCAGGCAGTTTTTTTTGGCTCAGCTGGATTTTGCTGGCGTTGATTTGCAAGAGGGTCAATGCACGGGTCGCCGCGACAATTGTTGCTGTCGTAGTAGCGGGCGCTTATGCAGAATTGTCGGGCTTCGCTGTCCCGGCACGACGTGCGTTCTTCATGGCAATTTTTCTGGCAATTTTTATCGCTTCCCGACGCAGGGTAGATAGCTCGTTTGTCCTTGCTGCAACAGGATTGACAATATTTATTCTCGACCCGCTGTCGATACTGACCCCGGGATTCAGAATGTCGTTTGCCGCAGTTGCAATTATTTACGTTCAATTGAATATATTCCGGCGTCGGGATCTCATCTTCGGCTCACGGATTCCTGCGGCCATCTGGTCATATCCGAGAAACCTGGTGCATATTCAGTTGGCGCTTCTCGCAGGATTGTTTCCGTTATCCGTGCTCATGTTCGATCGATTTGCAGCAGGTGCGCCGTTGGTGAATTTGCTCGTACTACCGGTTTTCAGTTTTGTAAGTGTGCCGTTTTGTCTTTTTGGCATACTTTTCGACGGCCCGCTGCAAATCGTCGGTGACTTGCTACTGACATTTTCATACCAAAGTATTGCCCTGGTGCTTGCAGTCATTGCGAGGGTGGCAGAGGAGCCGGCGTTGCGCTTTGACATTGCAGCATTGAACTGGATGATGATCGCTGTCGTAATTTTGCCGACACTATATGTCTTGTTGCCGGCTGGCTGGCCGGGGCGCAAGGTTGTCTGTCTGGCGATGCTGGCCGTGGTTGTCTACAAACCGCCAGCGCCTCCGGCCGGTTGTCTCGACTATACGATCCTCGATGTCGGCCAGGGACTTGCGGTTGTACTGCAGACTGCGAGGCACACGGTGCTCTTTGATACCGGGCCGGCGTTTCGCGGTGGCAGCAACATGGCGCAGCTTGCGGTGCTGCCGTTCCTGCGCAGCCGTGGCATTGAACGAATCGACAAGCTGCTCGTCAGTCACGCAGATCTGGATCATTCCGGTGGTTTGCAGGAGATAATGTCGCGTATCGACGTTGGCGAGATATTGGCAGGTGAGGATCCGCGCCTGCCTATGATCACGGCCCGGCCCTGCCGGGCGGGCGTAAAATGGCAGTGGAACGGTGTTCGCTTCGCACTGCTACATCCGCGCAATCGCGCGGCCTGGCAAGGCAACAACCTGTCCTGCGTGCTGCTGGTGTCGCTGGGCAGGCAACGCATGCTGTTTACGGGCGACGTTGAATCACCTGTGGAAACGCTGCTGGCTTATCGCGGGGTCTGGCCGCAGGTGGATGTAGTCCTCGTGCCACACCACGGCAGCAAAACGTCCTCCACTGAAGGCCTTGTGCGCGCATTGAGCGCTAATCTCGCGATTGTCTCCAGCGGTCACAACAACCGTTGGGGACTGCCCAGGGAGGAAATTGTTGATCGCTGGCAAAAGTACGGTGCGCGGATCCTCAATACAGCAAACTCCGGTGCTGTCAGCCAACGCCTGTGTACCGGCCTGGCAGCCACGCAGCCCGGGCAGGAAGGGATAGACTCGCTAAAGTACTGGCACGACCCGCCCCTGAAAGACCGCTGATATAGCGCATTGCGGAAGAATTCTTGGGCCGGTCACTGTATATTTCGATTTTCCGTGGAAGTGAAAATATATGGTTGAAATCGTTAAAGCTGGCGGCTGGTTGATGGCGCCGATCGTCCTTTGCGCAATTATCGCAATGGGGATAGTTCTCGAACGTTTCTGGACCCTGCAGCAGAAACGCGTCATTCCGGAAGATCTGACCAGCAAGGTCTGGGGCTGGGTGGAAAAAGACGCGCTGGATCAAAGCCAGATTCAGACGCTTCACCAGGGTTCGCCATTGGGACAAATCCTCGCTGCCGGATTGATTAATCGCGAACGCGAGCGTGTTGTCATGAAAGACAGCATTGAGGACACCGGCAGACACGTGGTCCACGAGCTTGAACGTTATCTGGATACACTGGGCACGATTGCAGCGATTTCTCCCTTACTCGGCCTTCTTGGCACAGTAATCGGCATGGTCAAGGTTTTCACTGCCATAACCACCCATGGCGTTGGCAACCCAACTGTTCTGGCTGGCGGTATCGCCGAAGCGCTGATAACAACTGCCGCAGGACTGACTGTCGCCATCCCCGCATTGATCGGTTATCGCTACTATCGAAATCGTGTTGATACCTTAGTTGTGGATATGGAAAAAGAAGCGATCAAACTCGTTGAAGCATTGCATCGACGCAATGACAAAAAGCCGGGTAAAAAGAAAAAATGAACCTCAGTCCGCGCGCCAAAGCGGAGCCCGAAGTCAACATGACTTCGTTGATTGATGTCGTATTGCTCTTGCTGATTTTCTTCATGGTCTCAACCAGTTTCGTGAAGCAATCGCAAATCGCAATTCGCCTGCCTGACGCAGAAAGCGCGACAGTTGTTGATGAAGTACCTGAGCAACTGGACATCATGATCACGGAGCAGGGAACCTTCCTGGTAAACGGTCGGGAACTTGTCAACAATCGACCCGAAACCATCAGGAATGCCTTGCAAAAAGTGAGTGACGGCAATACGACATTGCCCCTGACCATTAGCGCGGATGCCAACGCGCGACACCAGTTCGTGGTGACCGCCATGGACGTTGCCGGGAAGATGGGCTTTGTCAGAATCAGTATTGCGACCGTAAACGATTCGGCAGAGCAGTGACCTCCACCAGGTTTGATCCTCGCGTACGAGCGGTTTATAGCCGCCTGTGGCGCTATGTCATGCCACACAAGCTGGTTGGCCTGATTGCCGTCATTGCGATGGCTGCCGGTGCGCTGGTCGAAGCTTCAATGGTGTGGTTGGTCGAACCACTGATGGACGAGGCACTGGTCGCCCGTAATATTGAGACGGTCAAATGGATGCCGGTCGCATTTGCGGTGATATTCATCGCCCGTGGAGTGGCAGGCTTTGCTACCGAGATGTCGCTCGGCTGGATTGGCAGAAGTGTAATCAGTTCGCTGCGTCGCGACGTGTTCAGGAAGTTCCTGACATTACCGTCCAAATTTAT
>JBLHLN010000106.1:0-7505 GCA_047620565.1 Woeseiaceae bacterium | reverse complement strand
AACCGCGTTACCCGGACCACAATGTCTTATTGGCTGGAGTTCGCCAAAAGCGGAAACCCGAATGGTGGTGAGACAGTTCGTTGGCCAGAATTTGAGATGCCGGACTTTGCGGTCCAGGGCATTGATGACCCAACTGTGACGATGGCTACACCAGAGCCAATTCTGTGCCAGATTTACAGAACGGAACACCAGCGAAGATAAAGAAGCGGAGTCCTGATGGAACAAAGCAAAACAGACTGGGTTAATTTCTCTGCCTGCGTTGTTATCATTTTTCTTGTTTGCCTGCCGCTGGCGCTATCGCCGGAAACTGGCGGGCAATTCATGCAAACGCTGTACGACTTTATCGCTCACGAGCTGGGTATTTTTTATCTACTTGCCGGCGTCTCCTGCCTCGCTTTACTGATCTGGCTGGCCAGCAGTCGCTTCGGCTGTGTCAGGCTGGGGGATGTCGACGAAGTTGTCGAATTTTCCACATTTAGCTGGGTCGGCATGTTGTTTTGTGCGGGTGTCGGAGCCGGTCTCATGTACTGGTGCAGCATCGAATGGACCTACTACTATCAGTCGCCTCCATTCGGCGCGGTTGCAAAGAGCCCCGCTGCTGCTGAGTGGGCGGCAACATACGGAATGTATCACTGGGGAGTTTCGGCCTGGGCATTTTATTGTCTGCCGACGATCGCGATCGCCTATCCCTACTACGTGAAGAAACTGCCATTCCTGAGATTCAGCGGAAGTTGTCATTACTTCCTGCAGGGTCGTGAGCACGGAGCGATCAGTCGTGGCATCGACTTTCTTTTCATGATTGCACTGATCGGCGGGGCTGCATCATCCCTCGGCTTCTCGTCGCCCATGATTGCCGTATGCATCGCGCGTCTCTTTGACATCGAACACACTTTTGGGCTTGAAATGTTCGTCGTATTGCTGTGCGTTGCATTGTTCGCTGCAAGCGTCTGGCTCGGGCTGAAAAAGGGTATTAAGCGGTTAAGCAACATTAACCTGATTCTGGCCTTTGGATTACTGGTTTTCGTTTTATTCGTTGGCCCGACAATTTTCATTCTAAAGACAAGCGTGAACAGCGTGGGCCTAATGGCGCAAAACTTTCTGCGCATGAGCTTCTGGACTGACCCGTTTACGGAATCAGGATTTGTCGAAAGCTGGACCATTTTTTACTGGGCTTGGTGGATCGCTTTTGCACCGTACATCGGTCTGTTTGTCACCAGAATATCGCGCGGTCGCACTATCCGGCAGGTTATCACCGGCATGCTGGTTTTCGGTTCGTTGGGAAGCTGGGTTTTCTACATGGTTCTCGGCAACTACTCGATGTTTCTTGAGTTGCAGGGTCAGGTCAATATCAGCGCAATGGTCGATTCGGAGGGCGGCAACTACGCGATCATTGCAATGTTCGATAGCCTGCCGTGGTCTACGTTCGTAATTGGCATATTCTGCACTGTCGCCATAATTTTCGCCGCCACTACTTACGATTCCGCCTCCTATACACTGGCATCGGTCGCAACTTTGTTTTTGCGAGCCGGTGACGACCCCGCAAGATGGCACCGGGTTTTCTGGGCCATCGCGCTCGGCATGATGCCGGCTACCCTGATGTTTATCGGTGGCATTACTGTTTTGCAGACAACTCTTTTGGTCGTGTCGTTGCCGATTCTGCTGGTCGGCGTCGTCATGTCAGTCTCACTCGTAAAGACGCTGCACGCGGATCATCCTCGCTAACGACGCTAGATCTTGATTGTATCGCTGCTATTGCGCCCGCTGCGGATCTGTTCGAACCAGCGCACCAGTTCCTGCAGGCCGCCAAAAGTAAAAACGTGCGGATAAACTGCCTGCCCCGTTTCGATACGATATTGTCCGATTGCATCAAGCTGCTCTGTGGGTGCGGCACCCCTAAGTAGATCGAGACCGATCTTTTTGTTGGCCAACAATTTTTTGGCCGATGATTGCACACCACAAATCTTGGCGAAACGCATCAGCGTGGCAATTTTGGCCGGCCCTGGAATGCCGGCATGTATTACGAGATCGCCGTGCCGCGCATGCAGATCACGGCACCAGTTGATAATTGAGTCAGCCTGGAACGAAAACTGGGTCACCACATAAGCGCTAATTCCGGCGGTCCGGCAGGCCGCCAACTTTTCTTCCAATGCCTGTTGCAAAATGTCATCCGCAATACCTGGATGGCCGTCCGGATAGCCCGCAATGCCTATTCGCTGAATGCCGTGTTTTTCAAGCTGGCCAGACGTAATGATGTCGAGCGTGCTGGCAAACGGGCCGAGTGGCTCGGCGACATCCCCGCCGATGACAAGAATTTCCCGCACGGCTGCCTTGTCAGAAAGCTGCGAAAGGTAGTCGTCTAGTGCATCTGCAGAAATCATCCTGCGCGCGGCAACGTGTGGCACCGGCTGAAATCCGAATCCTGCCAGCTCTTGCGCGATCTTGATTCGAGCCGCTGTGCCTGCGCCAGCCACCGCGTTTATGTAAATGCGGCTGTCGCGAGGAATCGCGCCACGATTTTTTTCCAGCGCATCGAGATCATTTACGCCAATTTCCAACGACAAGTCGTCGAGTGCCACAACAAACCGGGCCTCAGAGTCGGCAGCCGTTGCCATTACATTCGTGGCCGAGGAATTACGTCATCAATCACGAGGCAGTAGTCCTCATGGCAGAGCACGAGTACGCCCGGTCGATCATAAGGTGGGTTACACATTTTCTTACTACAGGTATTGACATACATTAGGGAATTCTGACGATTGTCGAAAAACCGAAATTGACTGACGTCGCCCTTGTTCCTGTCACTTGTTTGCTGACCGACCTCCTTTGTTTTTTTCGTCCCACCGGTTTGTCCGCCCCGACTAACAAAGACTTTCTAAGAGATGAAATCGCAAACGCTATTCTGTGCAAAACAAACTTATAAATCAACAATTTACTCGCGTGATGCGCAGGTTACGGACGCGTAAGAAAAGGTCGCCCTTTTTTGTCCGTTTACGAACAGATCAGGACGATTTTTGACTTGATTGTGGCGGATATCCAGCCATAGTATCTGCTACTGTTTTGCCTCCGGAAACAAGGATCGTGTCACCGTATGCCACTAGTTGCACATAACGAGCTGCCAACGTTTCGTCGCTTGCAGGCGCGTGGCCAGGAAGTGCTCAGTCTCAGTCGTGCACAACAACAGGACATTCGAGAGCTGCACATCGGGTTCCTGAATATGATGCCGGACGCAGCGCTTGCCGCCACCGAACAGCAGTTCATCAGGTTGGTCGGAAGTTGCAACCAGATAGCGCAATTTTATGTATATCCGTTTTCTTTGCCCGAGCTAAATCGCAGCTCCAAAGCTGAAGAGCATATTGGCGAGTATTATTTCGATTTCGACGAGCTCAAAGAGCTTGGCCTCGACGCGCTGATCATTACCGGCGCCAATGTCATCAACCCTTCACTTGATGAAGAGGAGTTTTGGTCACCGCTTATTGACGTTGTCCGTTGGGCCGATGAAAACGTGACATCAATACTTTGCTCTTGTCTCGCGACACATGCACTGCTTAAGCACTTTCACGGCATAACGAGACAACACATGTCGAGCAAGCAGTGGGGGGTGTACAACCATCGAATTTGCGAATCCAGCCACCCGCTCATGCGCGACGTCAATACTCGCTTTGACGCTCCGCACTCACGTTTCAATGATATTAGCCGACAGCAAATGGAAGCAGCCGGATTGACCGTCCTTGCAGAAAGCCCCGAGGTCGGGGTTCATATGGCCGTCAGCCCGGACCAGTTTCGTGCCGTCTATTTTCAGGGGCACCCCGAATATGATGCAGTCAGTCTGCTCAAGGAATACAAACGCGAAGTGAGCCGTTACCTGAATGACGAGCTCGACTCACCGCCGCCCTGCCCCGAGAATTATTTTTCTGCCGAAGCAATGACCATCATTACAAGGCACATCGAGGCAGTTGTGAAGCACAAGACGGATGGCGGCGCAGTACCCGTTTTCCCCGAAGACGAGCTGATGCAGCTAGTCGACAACACCTGGGGTGACACAGGCAAAGCGATTGTCAACAACTGGCTGGGCCTCGTATACCAACTAACCAATCTCGATCGCAAGCAGCAGTTTATGCAGGGCGTAGATCGCGAAGATCCACTTAGCCACATCAGGCAGGATCGGCGGTCGAATTCGTGAGATATTGCAATAAGTGTAAGATTTGCGCCCCCTGAGGGCAGTTTTAACAATCAATATAGGCAGGAAAAGCATATGGGTTTCAGCACCAGGCAGGTACACGCAGGCGTTACACCGGATCCGGTTACGGGAGCGATATTAACGCCGATTTACCAGACGACGACTTATGTACAGGATTCGGTCGACGAATATCTTGAAAAAGGATACTCGTACTCTCGCTCCGGCAATCCAACTGTCAGGGCGCTGGAACTGAAGTTAGCTGATCTGGAAGGTGGTATTGATTGCGCCTGCTTCAGCACGGGTATGGCGGCAGTTCACGGCACGCTTCTCGCGTTCCTGAGCGCTGGCGATCACGCGATTATTTCGGATGTTGCTTACGGCGGTACATACCGACTGTGCACCCAGGTATTAACCAGGTTCGGCATCGAGTTTACTTTTGCCGATGGCTCCGACCCAGCAGCGGTGGCCGCGGCTGTGCGCGACAACACCACCCTGTTCGTCACAGAAACACCGGCAAACCCAACGATGAAGTGCTCGGACATCGCAGCAATTTCTGAAATTGCGCAGAAGGCGGGTGCCGTGCATGCTGTGGACAACACCTTTCTGACACCTTATTACCAGCGGCCACTGGAACTGGGTGCCGACATCTCCATTCACAGCACAACGAAGTACATGGATGGCCACAATGCTACTGTCGGCGGCGCCGCTATCAGTAAGACACAGGAACACCTGGATGCCATTCGTTTCATCCAGAACAACTGCGGCAGCATCATGTCTCCACAAGTCGCGTGGTTGACTATGCAGGGTTGCAAGACGCTATCTCTGAGAATGGATCAGCAGTCGGCAAATGCGATGGCTGTCGCCAGGTATCTTGAAGAGCACCCCAAGGTAAAACAGGTGGCCTATCCTGGCCTCGAATCTTTCTCACAACACGAACTCGCCAAGAAGCAGGCAACCGGGTTCGGCGCAATGCTGTGGTTTGAAGTCGAAGGCGGATTGACAGCCGGCAAGAAACTGATGGACAACGTAGAGCTGTGGAGCCTTGCGGAAAATCTTGGCTCTGTTGAATCACTGATCACGCATCCTGTCACCATGACGCACGCGGCGGTTGAGCCGGCCGAGCGCGAAAGGGTTGGCATTATCGACGGCCTGGTGCGGTTATCTGTCGGACTGGAAGATGCCGAGGATTTGATCGCTGCTCTTGGTAAAGCGCTTGATCAGGTTTGAGACAGGATCCGATGTCGAAATTTTATTCATTTGACACACTGAGCCTGCATGCCGGTCAAACAGTGGACAGCGAGTTTGGTGCCCGTGCGGCGCCAATCTACCAAACATCATCGTATGTTTTTCCGGATACTGACACGGCAGCGTCCATATTCAATCTTGAACGCGGCGGACATGCCTACAGTCGCATAACCAACCCGACCGTTGGTGTCCTCGAACAACGCATTGCCGCGCTCGAAGGCGGTTCAGCCGCAGTCTGCACCGCCTCCGGAATGGCCGCCACATTCGTCGCGATCACGGCTATTCTGAGCCAGGGTGATCACATCGTCGCATCGTCACAGATGTATGGCGGCAACATTAGCCTGATGAAGAATACCTTGCCGCGCTTTGGTATCACGGCAACCTTTGTTGATCCGACCGACATTGACGGATTCCGCAAGGCGATCCAGGACAACACCCGGCTCATTTATGGCGAGCTGATCGGCAATCCCGGCCTGGATATCCTTGATCTTGAGGCGATCGCGGCGATCGGTGCTGAGCACCATGTTCCGTTCATGGTCGATGGCACGTTTAACACGCCCTACCTGTGTCGCTGCTTCGACTATGGCGTCAACATAACCATGCATTCGGTCACCAAGTGGATGGGCGGACATGGCAACGCTATTGGTGGCGTTGTCGTCGATGGTGGAAACTTCGACTGGGGCGCTACGGATAAATACCCAACCATTACCGTGCCCTATGCACCATTTAACGGCATCAATTTCTGGGAAGAATTTGGTCCCAGCGCATTCGCAACGCGTATTCGTGCGGAAGCTATGCGTGACTTCGGGCCTTCAATGAGCCCGATGAATGCATTCCTGCTGTTGCAGGGAATCGAAACGCTGTCCCTGCGAATGGATAAACATCTGTCGAACACGAAGGAAATGCTCGACTACCTGGGCAGCCATGAGCAGGTGTCGTGGGTCAATCACCCGAGCCTGCCGTCACATTCCAGTCACGAACTGGCGAAGAAATACCTGCCGAAGGGGCCGGGATCTATTATCAGCTTCGGCGTAAAGGGTGGCAGGGATGCCGGCAAGGCATTTATTGAGAACGTTCAGCTGCCGTCACACCTGGCCAATGTTGGCGACGCAAAAACACTGATTATTCACCCGGCAACAACGACACACTCACGTATCGACGCCGACGCACTGATCGCTGCCGGAATCACGGAAGATATGATCCGACTTTCCGTCGGACTTGAAGCAATCGCGGATTTAACGACAGATTTTGAAAACGGTTTTCGCGCTGCCAAGAAATTTGCGACGTCCTGAAGATGTATTTCGACGTTGATGGCAAAAAAGTTTTTGCAACAACCGGCGGAAAACCGTTCGATAACAACCTGCCGTGCGTAATTTTTTTACACGGCAGCGGTCTCGACCATACATTCTGGGGGCTACACTCGCGCTTTTTCGCTTATCGACAATATTGCGTTTTGGTACCGGACACGCCCGGGCACTCTCATTCGGAAGGTCCACCACTGAAATCTATCGAGGCGATAGCGGATTGGTTGCACGACGTCGTCGAAGCGCTCGAAATCAACAATATCTCGCTTGTCGCCCACTCGCAGGGATGCCTGACCGCGCTCGAATTTGCCGCCCGCTACGCGGATAAACTAAGAAGTGTGTCATTCATTGCGAGTGGCCTTGCTACACCTGTTAACCCGGCGCTGATCGATGCGGCAGAGAATAAACCTCAGGATGCAATTGCCATGATGTTGTCGTGGGGATTCGGCCAGGCCGGCCACAAACACCAGGGCCCTATTCCAGGCAACTCGATGGTCGCCGGCGGTCACAAGGTCATGTGTGGCAATGTCCCCGGAGAGCTTGCAGCTGACCTGCGTGCCTGCGATACATACAAGAACGGCAAGGCAGCGGCGGCCAATGTCGGCGGACCCATCCAGATCATTCTCGGCGGACAGGATCGTATGGCACCACGCAAAGCCACCCAGGAGCTGGTCGCTAATCTCGCGCATCCGGAAGTCACCATCTTTGATGACAGTGGCCACATGGTGCCACTTGAAGCGCCGAACCGAACGCGGAAACTTCTGCGAAATTTTATATTCGCC
>JBLHLN010000105.1:0-7538 GCA_047620565.1 Woeseiaceae bacterium | reverse complement strand
AAACTACTAGAGTGTGGTGTCGATTCGAATTGCATCGAAGTCATAGCGGATGAACAGGAGTCTACGAGTAAAGCTTTGCGAATGGCCTGCCCGGGAGATCTAATCCTGATTCTGGCGGACAACGTCAAACGCAGCTGGAAGCAAATCATCTATTTCAATTCTGAAGCGAAGGCCGACGATTCTGCCAAGAAGAGTGTGGCGAGCATCGATTTGCCAGAGACGGACGGATTCAGCTTCGACGATGACATGGAAATTATCAGCGATGAACGCGGTGTACGCATCGCCAAAGAAGCCGGCGATTGAATCGGCGATTGAGTCGATGATTGAACCGGTGATTTCGAGGTAATCCTGCGCTGATGCAATTTCTCGATGCAAGGCGGCTGACCGGGCCCAACGTGCTGTGGAACAAATCCGGCGCTGTTCTCGATGTTTCCTGCAGTGCAGGTGAAGCGGATCGGTTGATTCCTTTTTGCGAACAAAAAATTCGTGACATGCTGGATGCCGTTGGCTGGTCGGGAGAATCCTTGTGCCACATGCGTTTGTCGGGCGGTGTAAGTATCGCGTTTTCGGCGCCGATTGATGCGCTATACGCGGCGTCCGCCATCAATGAGTGGGTGTGGGCTTGTTGCGACGCCGAATTCAATAACGCCGAATGCCCGGATTTCGAATTCGCTGCGGCTCAGATTCGCGATGCAATTGTCATGGAAGTGAATCCGGCGCTACTGACGCTGATTAATGCTGCCGCCGCTCACGATGTCTCGTTTCTTTGGGATGATGACGAAGTGTCCATTGGGCATGGCGATGGTTCGAAAAGCTGGCCTTTTCGGGAGTTGCCGGACCCAAACGATCTGAACTGGGACAAATTCCACGACATTCCTGTTGGTATCGTCACTGGCACAAATGGAAAAACGACCTCGGTTCGTATAGCCAAACACATTCTCCTTGCGGCAGGGAAAAACGTAGGGCTGAGTTGTACAGACTGGGTCTCTGTAAATGACCGAATTATTGACCGCGACGACTGGTCGGGCCCGGGTGGCGCAAGGTTGGTGCTGCGTCAAAAAGGTATCGATGCTGCGATCCTGGAAACGGCACGTGGTGGATTGCTGCGCCGTGGTCTGGGTGTCGACAGAGCAGATGCTGCGTTGATAACCAATATAGCCGAAGATCACCTGGGAGATTTTGGCTCGCAAAGTTTGCTCGAACTAATGAACATCAAGTGGGTTGTCAGTCACGCCGTCGAAGCCGACGGTTTCCTGATTTTGAACGCTGATGATCAGCTGCTTGTGGAAAAAGCACGAGATTTCAAGGGTTCGATGATCTGGTTCAGCTTGCGGGATGACAACCCGGTGGTGCGAATACATACAGAAAATGGCGGTGTCGCGTTTGTCTGTTCTGCAGCCGATATTGTTCGCCTGGAAGGTCGTCGTCGCGAAGTCATATGCTCAGCCAGTGATATTCCAATCACCATGCAAGGCGCTGCACTACACAATGTCGCAAACTGCCTGGGTGCTGCCGCACTAACCGAGTGCCTCGGGACGTCATTGGATCAAATTCGTGCCGGGCTTAAAACTATGTCGCAGGATGCCAATCCTGGCCGCAGCAACCTGCATTCAGTCAATGGCTTCAGCGTGCTGGTCGATTTCGCGCACAATCCTGAGGCGATGCAGGCCCTGTTTTCAATGGCAAGAGCGCTCCCCGCGAAACGCCGGGTTTTGTGCTTCGGTCAGGCTGGAGATCGTACTGAGGCACAAATTCGCGAGCTCGCGCGTAGCGCATGGTCGATCGGTCTCGATATGGCCATCGTGTCAGAACTTGAAGAATATGCGCGCGGACGGCCAGCGGGAGAGGTGTTCGGAATTATTCACGATGAGCTGATAAAGAACGGCGCGCGTGATGACCAGATTCAGCATTTCCTGACTGAAAGTGAATCATTTGATGCGGGCCTGGCCTGGGCTGAGGAGGGCGACCTGGTGGTCATTCTTGATTTGGGCAGAAAATCGGACGTCCAGGGTAAGTTGTTGTTGGCGCAGGTGTAAAAGGTATCGCATGCAAAAAAAATGCCGCAACGATGTTGCGGCATTTTTGTTTGTCGCGCGTCGGGACGCACTCCTACAAATCAAACAAGAAATGGCGGAATCGCACTCATCGATTCGTGGGAGCGGCTTTAGCCGCGAATGACCCGAAGTTGCGCCATTTCCGAATTTGCCAGATCCTAGAACCGAGACGCGCTAAGCGTTACATCCGCCTGTGCCCAGATTTTTTCAAACTGTTCGCGCACACTGCCGGCATCTTTGTCCTGCGCCTCCAGCGCCTGGATCAGGCCAAACATTGACCAGCCATTTCGCGGAAAGTGCTCGAGATCAACCTTGTAGACAATTTCGGCAAGGTCGGCATCGCCTGCGGCAAGTAACGCTTTTCCAAGCGATTGTCGGGTCGGGTAGTACCAGAACGGCGGCTCCGTATACGGAAGCTCATCCTGCGTTTCAACAGCAACGTTGAACTGCACGACGGCCTCGATGTAATTTTCCTCGGCCATCGCAATTTCGCCGCGAATCAAAGCGTCTGCAATGGTCAGCAACATGGTGGCCGGGTAATAAATCGAGTCCAGAAAAACAACGTCAGTTTCGTCGCGCAGCGGAATAAACTTTTCGTGCTCCGCGCGTGCCGCGGCAACGTCGCCCTGGCGCGCATGTGCTATCGCGCGGGCGTAGTGCCAAATCGCAGTCGAATATTCGAGGTGCGCCGGTGGCTGAGGTTCGGCAAGCAGTTCATCCCAATGGCCAAACTGGGTGAGGGCAAGCAGCGGGATGGTATTGAAAAACTCGACACCCGGAAATTGGTCAATCATTTCCAGCTGCACATTTGCTGCAACCTTTCTCGCTGCTTCTATTGACACAGCGCTGCGGCCTTCCATGCTGGATGCCGCCCAAAGAAAATGAATATTGTGCGGATAATATGCGGCAGGGTAAAAACCCTGTGCATTGCAGGCTGCAATATAGGCCTCGTCCACGGACGCGGCCCTTACGTTTGCCGCGGATGCGTCGGCGTAGCGCCCTACGCGCCAGTAGATGTGCGACGGCATGTGCACAAGGTGCCCGGCACCCGGTACAAGATCAGTCAGCGTATCTGCGGGAGCCTCTGCGCGTTCCGGCGAATCTGATGCTTCAACCGCATGGATATATAAATGTATCGCGAGAGGATGTTGTGGATTGTTGTCGAGCACAGCCTCGAGTGCTTGAAGGACCTCGACTGTAAGTGGTTTCGGATTTTCACCGTCAACCCAGTAGTCCCACGGCATCGTGTTCATCATCGATTCTGCGAATAGAGATGCGGCATCATTATCATCGGGATACTTTTGGTGCACCTCGCGCATCGCGTTGACGTATGCCTCGTCCAGTGGCCCGCGCTCTGTGGAAGGGTCACCGTTGTAACGTACGGCCAGCGCATCTATGTAGTCCTGCTCGGCTTCGCTGGCGTTGCCTTTCAACGCGACTGCTTTTTGCATGGCGGCGAATGCGGCCGTGCGTTCGTCGTCACTCATTACAACCTGGCCATTGCTGGTGACATTTATGTTTGGTCCGAGTGCCAGCGCTTCGCCCCAGTAGCACATTGCGCAATCGGGATCGAGCGTTTGCGCGGCGCGGAATGAACGTGCCGACTCTGCGTGATTAAAAGCGAAATCAATCACCAGGCCCTGGTCGAAATAACGCTGCGCATCAGGATCCGAGGTCGTAATAGGATGGTGATGATCGCCCATGCCATCAAATAGCGGTGCGCCGGCGCGAGTGGCCAGGTCGTTACGGGCGGTATTTGCGTCGTCGACCTGTTCCTCCGCGGCAGCTTCAGGTTCTGCGGGCGCTTCCTGCCGTGAGCACGCCAGCAGTGCCAGTGAAAACGAAAGTAACAGTACAACTGAGAAATATCGGGAAATCATCGGATACCTTATCTTTCCGGCGACTGGCCGGTTTCTTGTGATTATTCTGGTGTGGGTAATTATAGCTTACAAGCGCAAGGTTGCAGCCTGCTGGTCGCCTATTCCATAGCCAGGACCAGGTTCCAGTGCTTTTTGCTTAGCGGAAAAATTGACAGTCGGTTGCCACGCTGATTTAGCCGAAAATCCGTGAGTCCCGGGTGTTCTTTCAGCTCACGTAACGGGATCGGTCTTTGCAATTTTCTTATGAATGCGACATCCACCAATAGCCAACGCGGGTTTTCTTCCGGGCTTTTTGCGTCGTAGTATTTTGACCGCGGATCGAACTGTGTCGGGTCGGGGTAAGCTGCACTCGCTATTTTCGCAACTCCAACGACTGCCGGTATCTTGCAGCTGGAGTGATAGAACAACACGTCATCGCCCATCTTCATATCGTCGCGAATCATATTGCGAGCCTGATAGTTGCGAATACCGTCCCAGGGCTCGGTGCCGTCACGCTCAAGGTCATCAATGCTGTATGCATCGGGTTCGGATTTCATTAACCAGCAGGTCACATTGCGTTCCTTCTCAAGGCTACGTCGAGAGTTGTCTGGCGGCAGTTTAGCATCCGCCAAGGCCAACTGTAGTGTGCCCTTGGGGGGTCGTAAATATAGCTATTACTATTGGGACCTGTGGTAACATGCCGCCGAAAACGGCCCTCAATCCCCAATTATTCATTCAAATTCGTATTAACAATGAGGTTGCCAAGGTGACAAATATGCTGGCCAATATTTTCGGTTCCTCGCCCGTCAAGCCGCTCGAAAAACACGTCGGAATTGCCTATCGCTGCACAAAGGAACTCAACGGTTTTTTTGCAGCGGTAATCAAAGGCGACTGGGTTAAAGCTGCTAAAATTCGCGACGAAATTGCCGCACTCGAGCATCAGGCGGACGACCTGAAAAAAGAAATTCGAATCCACCTGCCCAAAAGCCTTTTCATGCCTGTGCCGCGCGAAGACTTGCTTGAATTGTTGCTGGTACAGGACAAGATGGCGAATCGTTCGAAGGACGTATCCGGTCTTGTATTAGGCAGGAAGATGTCGATTCCTGCGGAAATTGCCGAAGATTTTCTTGAGTTCGTCCGTCGCAACGTCGACGCTGCAAAACAGGCACGCAAGAGCGTGCGCGAGCTCGACGAATTGTTTACCAGCGGCTTTCGTGGCGCAGAAGTTGCTCTGGTTGAACAACTCATTGAAGAGCTGGACCGTATCGAGACAGATACTGATGATCGCCAGGCCGAATTACGAGCTGCCTTATTTAAAGTTGAAGGCGATCTGCAGCCAGTCAATGTCATTTTTCTCTACCGTGTTATCGAATTAACTGGCGAAATTGCCGACATGGCAGAACGGGTTGGCCGCCGACTTGAGCTTTTGCTCTCCCACTAGGACCGTCAGAACACCGGGGACGCTTTAATGGAAGCAGAGTTTATCTATATCGGCCTTGCGGCCGTGTTCGGGATATTCATGGCCTGGGGAATCGGTGCCAACGATGTTGCGAATGCGATGGCAACGTCTGTCGGGTCCAGGGCGCTTACAATCAAACAGGCAATATTTGTTGCCGCCATATTCGAATTCCTTGGTGCGGTGCTGGCTGGTGGCGAGGTAACGTCCACGATCCGCAAAGGCATTGTCGACGCGGAGCTGATGAGTGGATCGCCCGAGCTGTTGATCTACGGCATGCTGGCGGCATTGCTTGCGGCAGCCGTTTGGCTTTTCATTGCCTCAAACTATGGCTGGCCGGTTTCAACGACACACTCAATTGTTGGCGCGATAGTTGGATTTGCTGCGGTAGGTATTGGACCAGACGCTGTGCAGTGGGGAAAGGTTGCCGAGATTGTGATGAGTTGGGTGATATCGCCACTCACCGCAGGCTTTATTGCTTATTTGATTTACCAGAGTGTGCAAAAACTGATTCTGAGTCAGGAAGACCCGCTGGCGCGCGCGAAACGTTATGTGCCGGTATACATTTTCTTCGCAGCTTTCACGATAACGCTGGTCACGATTCTTAAGGGACTGAAACATGTCGGTTTGGATATCAGTCTTGCCAACAGTTATGCGCTGGCCATCGCAATTGCGGTATCCGTCGCATTGATTGGTGCGGTTGCCATCCGTCGCATCGAGCCTGACAAGAAAGCGGAGAAGAACAATCATTTTTATACCGTAGAACGGGTGTTTGCGGTATTGATGGTGGTAACGGCGTGCGGCATGGCATTTGCGCACGGCTCAAATGACGTCGCAAATGCCATCGGCCCGCTCGCGGCGGTAATCAGTGTCGCGCAGACTGGTGTCGTCGGATCATCGGCACCCTTACCGATCTGGGTACTGTTTCTCGGCGGCGTTGGCATTGTCATCGGCCTTGCGACATTCGGCGTACGTGTTATCGCGACGGTCGGCAAAAAGATTACGCAGTTGACGCCAAGTCGCGGCTTTGCAGCGGAGCTGGCGGCAGCAACCACCATAGTCATTGCCTCGGGCACCGGTATACCGATCTCTACGACGCACACCCTGGTCGGTGCGGTTCTTGGTGTGGGACTCGCCCGCGGTATTGAAGCAATCGACCTGCGAGTTGTTGGCCGGATATTCGTTTCCTGGGTTGTCACCATTCCCGCTGGCGCTTGTCTGGCCATCGTGTTTTTCTTCATATTTAAGGCCGTGCTACCTTAAACAGGACAAAGCTAAGAAAAAAATTGACTGGTCAGAGATCGGCGAACCGTCTCTGCAACTCATGTTCAGCAGACGGGGTGTGCTGTATGGCGGTAGCTGGCGGCGAAAGCGCCATTTCATCGATCAATCCGAGGACCAGACGTTATACGCTTGCCATATTGGTTGTCGTATACACCTTCAATTTTATTGATCGCCAGATCCTCGCTATTCTGTTGCCGGCGATCAAGGCAGAATTTCTCGTCGATGACTGGGTCCTCGGTTTTCTGGCCGGGTCCGCATTCGCGCTTTTTTACGCCACGCTGGGAATTCCCATCGCGCTGTTGGCCGATCGCTTCAATCGACGCAACCTGATCGCAATTGCGCTCGCCATCTGGAGTTGTATGACTGCGCTTTCCGGCGTCGCAACGAATATCATGCAACTGGGACTGGCCAGGATTGGTGTTGGTGTCGGGGAGGCAGGTTTCAGCCCACCGGCACATTCAATAATTTCGGATTACTACCCGCCAGAACAGCGATCCACGGCAATGGGAATTTTTACGCTGGGAATTTCCCTGGGAATCATGATCGCGTATCTTGCCGGCGGTTGGGTCGTAGAGAATATCGGCTGGCGCGAGGCGCTTCTAATGGTCGGTTTGCCAGGATTGCTACTGGCACTGATTGTTCGTTTTACCATCGACGAGCCCAAGCGCGGCATGTCGGAACAGCGTGTCGATACGGATGATCGTCCGGGTGTAGTTGAGGTAGCGAGATTTCTGCTGCGCCGCAAGTCGTTCGTGCATATGGCATTAGGTTCCGGCCTTGCTTCTTTCGCAGGATATGCCGTGGCCAGTTTCTTTCCCAGTTTCCTGGTACGCAGTCACGGCATGAGCCTGACCGAGGTTGGAATCTACATGGGCCTGGTCATCG
>JBLHLN010000104.1:0-7560 GCA_047620565.1 Woeseiaceae bacterium | reverse complement strand
CTGCGACTACCTCAGCGCCAAGACGATGCATGCGGTCCACATTCGGTGCCTGTCTTTCGATATCCACAGCGCCCATATAGACGCGGCACGGCAAACCCACCCTTGCGCAAGCGGCGGCTGAAGCAACACCGTGTTGCCCGGCGCCTGTTTCGGCAATGATGCGTTTTGCACCCAGTCTTTTCGCGAGCAGCGCCTGGCCAATGGCATTATTGATCTTGTGGGCACCCGTGTGCGCCAGGTCTTCACGTTTCAGCCAGACTTCTGTGCCCCAGCGCTGCGACAGCCGCGGCGCAAACGTCAACGCCGTCGGACGACCAACCCAGTTGCGCAACTCCGCCACATATTCTTTTTGAAAATCTTCGCTGTGCAGATGATCCTCAATGCCACGCTCCAGTCTTTCGAACGCCGGCACCAGGGTTTCCGGGACATAGCGCCCACCAAACGGGCCGAAGCGCCCGCGTTTATCGGGCAGGTTGCCCGCAATTGATTCCTGCAGGAGTGAATCAAGCGCTCCCGCGTCAAGTACCGCGCTCATTCTGTAGCTTCCTCTTCCGCTCGTTCCGATTTCCTGGCGGCGTCGATGAACGCCCTGATTTTTGCCTCGTCCTTTTGCCCCGGTTGCGACTCGACGGCGCTGGACACATCGACGCCGAAAGGTTGTACATCGCGGATTGCGCGACCAACGTTCGCGGCACTCAGACCTCCGGCGAGAATCATGCGACCGCGACGCGCCAGGCCGGCAGCAAGTTGCCAATTGACAGTCTGGCCAGTACCGCTGTCTTTACCCTCATACAGATAAGTGTCCGGAAGTTCATCGTTACTGGCAATCCCGCCCTCGCGCAGCACCGGCCACCGTTCTATGCTGTCAGCAACCTGCAGATTCGCGAAATCTTCGGCATCCGTTTGCAACACATCGGGTCCGAATTCCTCGAATACGCGTTGCCACTCTTCAGGGGTCGGGTGCAGCATGACGGCAACTTTGCGAACATGCCCCGGCACTTGTGCTGTCATATCACTGGCCTGTTGCGGTGTCACCCTGCGCACGGATGGCGCAAATACGAAACCAATCGCATCCGCGCCAGCATCCACCGCCGAGCGAACAGCATTAATGTCTGTCATGCCGCAAATCTTGATCATCGTCATTGCGCGGTCACTGCGCTTCTGCCGGCAGCGAGCATCTTTGCGATCAATGCGCCCGGATCTTTCGCTTTCATTAACGCAGTACCAACCAGCGCCATGCGGTAGCCCCAAACAGCAACCTGGGACACATCTTCAACGTTGCGCTGGCCGCTCTCAGCTACGCCAATCGCGTTGGTCGGCAGCAATGGCGCGAATCGCCTTAGCCGAGCGGGATCAACGGAAAGCGTCCGCAGGTTACGGGTGTTTACACCGATAAGGAATTTTTGTTTCGCCGCTTGCTGACGAAATTTTACTTTCTGCAATAGGTGGGCAGACCGCTCAAGGTCGACCGTGTCAAACGATTCGAGTAAGACAAACAAATTGTGCTCAAAGGCACAGTCGAGCATGTTGGCAAGTTCACGATCGTCGAGTATCGCCGCGATCAGTAACACACCACTTGCGCCTGCCGCTTTCGCTTCAAGAATCTGCACGGTATCGACGAGAAAATCCTTGCGCATGACGGGAATCTCTCGCTCACTGACAGCATTCACCACTTCCTCAAGATGGGCGAGCCTGCCGTCGAAGCGATCGGGTTCTGTCAGTACTGATATCGCTGCCGCACCACCATCGGCGTATGAACTGGCGCGTTCCGTTCTGCTGGTTGCCGCGTTTGTCAGATCACCCTCGACCGGCGAGCGCTCCTTTATTTCGGCAACCAGGTCGAAGCCGTTTAGCCTTAACGGAAATACCGGACGATCGAGTGCCGCAGCCGTCATTGTCGAAGCCGCTGCTGCTGCCCGCGCCGCACTACTCGTTGCCATTTGCTGCAGGAAGTTGCTCATTAGCTCGAGAAATGCTGCCTGTAATTATCGAGGAACGCCGCGGCGAGACCCCCGTCGATCGTATCGTTTGCCAGGGCCACACCGCTTTTCGCATCCTCTGCCAAACCCGCCACTTCGAGCACCAGCGAGGTACCCATCAGCAACGCATCACGGTGCGCACCACGATCTTCTCCGCTAAACACTCGCTCGAGTTCTGCAGCATTGTGTTCGGCGTCGCCGCCACGCAGATCGGCCGCAGCGCAAGGGCGCATGCCGTAGTCTTGCGGCGTGCGAACGGATTTTTGAACTACGCCGGGCCTTACATCATGCAGCGTAAATTCGCCGACTGGCGTTGCCTCATCCCAGCCGGGTTCGCCATGTACTACGAAGGCACGCTCGATCGGCATACCCGCAAGAGCGTCGGCCATTAATTCGGCCGCCTTCGGGCTGAAAGCGCCAATTAATTGAAAGGGTGGCGCCGCCGGATTCGTCAACGGACCCAACAGGTTGAAAACAGTGCGCACACCGAGCGCACCGCGTACCGGCATGATTGCCTTCATTGCCGGGTGATAGGCAGGAGCAAACAGGAACGTGAAATTCAGTGCCTCGAGTGCCCTGATACTGGCTTCCGCATCCAGTGGCAGTGGCATGCCGAGAGATTCGAGAACATCCGCGCTACCGGACTTGCTGGAAATGGAGCGGTTGCCGTGCTTCACGACCCGGGCGCCCGCGGCAGCCGCGAGAAGACCGGCACCAGTAGACAAATTCAGGCTCCCGGAACCATCACCACCTGTCCCAACGGTATCCACCGTAGGCGCGCCATCCGGTATTTGCGGATGGATGGCAAGTTCACGCATGGCGGTTGCGAAGCCACGAATCTCCTCCGCCGTCTCTCCCTTGGCACGCAATGCGGCAAGCAAAGCGCCCGCCAGGGCAGCTGGCATCTCTCCGCTTGCCAGTTCCTGCATCAGGTCAAACGCCTGCTTTTCGCTTAGTGCCTGTCCATTCAGGACCTGGTCAAGCAGCGCCGAATAATTCTCACTCATGATGATTCATCTGCAGGAAGTTCTGCATCAGCCTGTCACCTTCCGGTGTCAATACACTCTCCGGGTGAAACTGTACTCCTTCGAGCGGCAATGTCTTGTGGCGTACGCCCATGATTTCGCCCCTGCTGGTCTGCGCAGTCACAGAAAGCACGCCGGGCATGCTACTGCCCGTAGCACAAAGCGAATGGTAGCGACCTGCTGCAAAGGGTTGCGACATTCCGGCAAACAATCTGCCGCTATCATGTTCGACCTGTGACGTCTTGCCATGCATTAGTCTGTCGGCACGCACTATTTCACCACCGAAGTAACGCACCAGGCATTGATGACCCAGGCAGACACCAAGCACGGGCAAGGTTTCTGCAAATGCCCCGATCATTGGCATGGAGACGCCAGCGTCTTCCGGTCGGCCCGGTCCCGGCGAAATTACCAGGTGCGTCGGGCCAAGGGATTTTCCTTCCTCGACCGATATCTTGTCGTTGCGATAGACCAGGACCTCGGCCCCCTGAGCTGCAAATGCCTGCACCAGGTTGTAGGTAAAGGAATCGTAATTGTCGATCAGCAGGATGCGTGGCTTGTTGCTCACAGACCGTCTCCCGCGATCTCAAGCGCCCGCCGCAGAATGGCGCTCTTGGCGAGAACCTCCTGATACTCCTTTTGTGGAACGCTGTCGGCGACAATTCCTGCGCCCGCCTGAAAGCTGTACTCATCACCATTGAAAACCAAAGTACGAATCGTGATCGCCTGATCCATGTCGCCACCTGCACCGAAATAACCCGCAGTGCCGGCGTACAGGCCGCGTCCTGTCTGCTCCATCTCTTCGATGATTTCCATTGCGCGAACCTTTGGTGCGCCGACAAGCGTGCCTGCAGGAAAGCTTGCAGCAAATAGATCGAACGCATCGTATTCCGCTGCAAGTTCGCCCTGCACACCACTGACGATGTGCATCACGTGACTATATCGTTCGATGGCCCTGTAGGGCTCGACCTTGATACTGCCCGCAATGGCAACTCGACCAAGATCGTTGCGCGCGAGGTCGACAAGCATTACGTGCTCTGCTGATTCCTTCGGGTCCGCCAGCAACGCCTGTTCATTTTGCAAATCTTCCGCCACTGATTTTCCGCGCGGCAATGTTCCGGCAATGGGTCTCAGAGATGCCTTGCGACCATGCAATTTGACCAGCGCTTCCGGCGACGAGCCAACCACCTTCAGATCACCGAACTCGAAGAAGAACATGTACGGCGATGGATTCAGTAGTCTGAGCGCACGGTATACTTCAAACGGAGCAACATTAGCGCGCCCTTTGAACAATACAGAAACGACAATCTGGTAAATGTCGCCGGCGGCGATATATTCCTTGCATGCGTTGACGCGATCCGAGTATTCCTGCTCCGTCATACCAGCACTCGGTTCCGCGATAGAAATATCGCTACCGCTCGGCGGAATTGCGCCACGCAGCAGTCGCATGACCTCTTTCCGCAGCGCCTCTCGCTCTGCATCCGAACCATCGTGCAGCAGCGCAACCCGACGCGTCAGGTGATCGAAGACCAGTACCGACGATGTCGCACAAAACGCCGCTTGCGGCATATTGGGTTGCGGCACAGTGTCGATCGGCAGAGACTCAAAAAGACGCACTACGTCGTAGCCGGAAACGCCAACCAGGCCACCGGCAAACGGCAGGTCGGCAACCTCGGGCTTCATTACCGGTACTTTCTGTAACGCGGAACGAAGCGCGTTCAGGTAATCGTGCTGATTTTGCGGTCGTGGCAGGTTTTCCTCGCCGACCGTCAGACCTTTATCGTCGAGACGTATTTCCAGCGCATCGCCGAAACCCAGGAACGAGTAACGCGCCAGTCGTTCACCGCCCTCCACACTCTCCAGCAAAAACCGCGGCTTTAGTTCCTGCAGTTTGAGATACGCCGATACGGGCGTATCGAGATCGGCTGCTATGTCGAACGGTGGTTGCATTGCGATCTAATATCCTGCTGGTCCACAAAAAAATAAACCCATCTTCACTTTGCGGCGGAGATGGGTTGCGAATTCGTTTCTTTAAAGTCTAAACGTCAGCGAGCTCCCCCTCCTGTCAGGGCAGCCACCACCAGTTCTGATTTACGCTTGGTTCGACTTTCATGAGTCCTGAGTATCCATATTGACCATTTGAGGTCAAGTAAGGCCACCGCGATTCTGGCTTAACCAAGGTCGTACAACAGCGGCAAGACTATGGAAAAACCAATCCACATAATGATCGTTAGCGGAATGCCGACCCGCAAGAAGTCTGAAAACTTGTAACCGCCGGCGCTGAGGATCAACAGGTTTGTCTGGTAGCCAAATGGTGTTGCATAGCTCATGTTGGCGCCAAACAGGACCGCAAGCACGAACGGCACCGGGTCCGCGCCAAGTTGCGTCGCAATAGCGACGGCAATGGGTGTGCCGATAACCGCCGCAGCGTTGTTGGAAACTACATTTGTCAGCACGGTCATGATCAGTATGAAAGCGCTGAGGATAACCGGAATCGGCAAGCCCTCTGCGACGCCGACAAAGCCTGTGGCCAGAAAATCTGCCATGCCTGTGCCCATGAGAGCTTTGCCCAGCGCGAGGCTGGCGACGATGATCATGATCACCGGGGTAGATAGCGCGTGCACCGCATCGCGCCAGGTGAGACAGCCAAGGGCCAGCATCAGGCCGACTCCTATCAATGCGCTGACGACAATCGGCAAAATCCCCAGCGCCGCTGCAAGCACGACGAAACCCATAACGCCGAGCGCCCGGGTGGCGCGATGCGTATGCGGCAGATCGGTCGTACCATCGAGCACCAGCATGGTGCCGCTGCCCTTCAGCGTATCGATCGAATCACGCGTGCCCTGCACCAGTAGCACATCGCCGGCACGCAGCCTGATGGTGTTGAGATCGCCGGTCACCTGCGAGCTGGGCGCCCGCGCACGGTGAATCGCAAGCGGTAACAGGCCGTAACTGGAACTAAATCGCGCGGCCGCGAGGCTGCGTAAGTGAAGCGGCGAACCACGCGTTACAACAACTTCGGCAAGTTGCTGGCCCTCCGCTGTAAGCGGTGTATTGTCATCCACCGGGTGTTCACTGTCGGAAATGTTATACAGAGTGGCACCAAGCTGCCGCTCGAAGTGTTTCAGGTTTTCCGGCGAGTCTTTTACAAACAGGCGATCGCCTGGTTGCAATACTACAGAGGGTAACTTCGCCAGGAATAACGACTCGCTGCGCTGAATTTTGTCGACGCGCATCTGGCCACCGGTCTTGGCCAGCACTTCAGAAAGCGACTTGCCGGCCGAAAAACTTCCTTCGGTCACAAACAACTGGCTGTTGAATACGCGCGGCGTGATGTCCGCCATCGGCGGTACCCTGTCCGGCAACATCTTCGGCGCTATCAGCCAGAGAAAAAACAGGCCGACGCCGCCGACAAGTACGACCGGCAAGACAAAGTCGAACATGCCGAATTTGATCAGTCCGAGATCCTGTGCGATGCCAACGACCAGTAAGTTGGTTGATGTGCCAATTGTCGTCGACATGCCACCAATTATTGTTGCCAGCCCCATCGGCATCATGACACTGGATACCGGAAACTTTACGCGCAGTGATACGCCAACCAGGATCGGCATCAACAGGACGACAATCGGCGTGTTGTTCATGAACGCGCTCAATATCGCGCCGGCTATCAGCGTCACCAGCAGCGCAAGCAGTGGTCGACTTTGCCACGCGCGACTGACTATGGTCGCAAGTGGCTGTAACGCGCCCGTCGTTTCCAGCGCCTTGCCAACCATCATTAACGCACAAATTGCGATTAGCGCTTCGTTGCCAAATCCGGCCAGGAAATCTGCCGTGCCAAGCTCAATACCATTCCTTGTGTAGGGAAAGAGCTGAAATCCCGCAACCAGCACGATCAGGATCGTAAGGCTTGAAGTCTCCAGCGGCAGTCGATCACGGGTAAACAGGAACAGGGCCACTGCGGTTAGCAGCAGTACAGCGACTCCATGGATATCTGGCGTGACAGCTTGCAATCGACCCTCGCGAAAGTAGTTCTTCAGCGACGCTGCGTGTTGAGGATCACAAACCGTATATCACTTCATACCCCGTCTGCAACGACGCAGCCTTCGTTGTGCGCCTGAATTTGTGCCCATGCACGACGGTGAAAGCGCTGGTAGTCCTCTATTTTCCATGTGGCGAAACTCGCTGTAGTGGAAAAACACCATGCGTCAGCCTGCCTGATGACAGGCAACAAATCGAAGAATTTAACGCTGTGGTCGATCTTGTCAGGCAGTACCGAGTAAGGCGATAGCACGAGGAGGTTCCTGTGGCGTAAAGCAGACGTACGGACCGCGGCTTGCCAGCAACTGCGCCAGTTATCTCGTGCGGCACCCGCTTTTAGTCCTCTGGACGGATCGCCATGCAGGACGGCCGGCGAAGCGCCGCTTTGCTGCGCTAACGCGACGGAAGCAGAGCGCAATTCGTTACGAATGCGTTGCACAATTCCCGTCAACCAGGTGAGGCAATCAATATGACCGGGGTCGCGACCGCCCTCCTGCACCAGGTTTCCCAGGCCCGTGACT
>JBLHLN010000103.1:0-7580 GCA_047620565.1 Woeseiaceae bacterium | reverse complement strand
GTCCCTTCATTATAAATTCCCTGTCAACCGCCGCTTTGCCTCTGCAACCCTGATTTTATGATTCGAAGCTGAACAAAGCGTGAACCTGCATCCGAAATTACTGACTCGACCGTACTTTTTGCAGGTACTCCATTTGCTCGTCTGTCAGCAAATTGCGCAGCCTGATCAGCATTGCAACCTGTAATTTCTTAACTTTATTTTCTGCCAGCAAAGCAGCCTCTACATTTTGTAAAACTGATTCCTCGTCGACTGGCGACTCGTCAAGATCTGCCAGCACTCGCTGGTACGCTTCGCGCAGGTCCCATTCATGCTCGGCTACGTTGCCCTGTACTTCGACAACAGCCGCACGGATCGCGGTAAACTGCTCTTTACTCAAACCCAGCTCCTGCTGGTGCTCGAGGATGATATTCGGGGCGAACAGCTTGCCCTTGAAGACATCCTTCTGCTGCTGGCCCATTCCCTGTGCCAGGGCACCTGATGCGACCAGCATCAGCATTACGCCCATCATCGGCAGTATCTTTCTGATTTCCTTACTCATAACAACGATCCATCCTGTATGTCCGTTGACTCGCCCAGGAAAGGAATTTCCTGGTATATGTCAAATTGATGTTGCGGCATCAGCGCATCGCTCGGCGCCAGCCATTGCGTTGAATTCAAAATTGCATCCGCGATCAGGTAGTCGTCCCCGCTATCAGGCGTTTGCGTATTCCAATTGCCGACTACGATCGCCACGACCGCAAGCGCCGCAGCAATTCCGCCGAAAGTGGCATAGCGTCTACGTGAGCGCTGCACTTCGCGCTCTGCCGCAGACCAAACCTGTTCGAAATCGGGCACTGCGTGTGAACTCGCGTTTAACAGCGCCTCGCCCACCTTGTCCTGTAATTCTTTCTCGCTCATTGCATTGACTCTTTTTGTTTCAGGCTGGCCAGGTTTTCAGCCAGCGCTTTTTTGGCCCGGTCGTAATGCACACGAGCCGTACCGAGTGTTACGCCCATTACCACGGACGCTTCTTCAATGGTCATGTCGCGACAAAACACGAGCTCTGTAATGTCGCGCTGTCTTTGCGGCAGACGCTCAACCGCCTGCCAGATTTGTTGTTGCTCGTGATGATCTGCAGTTTCATCACTGGTCATCGATTCAGCCGGGTCACCGATATAGGTCTTGATCAAACGGAGGCGGGTTGCCAGTTGCCGAAAACGCATTCGCGCCAGGTTTTGCACGATGCCGAACACGAATGTTTTCAAAGCTGACTTATTATCAAAGCGCGCTTTGCCACTCAGTATTTCGACATAGGCCTGTTGCATCAGATCCTCGGCGGCTGCTGCGTCATATCCGCAACGGGAAAGCGCCCAACCGAACAGCTGACCGTGCAAGGCTTCCAGTGCCTGTCTCGAAACATGCGGATTTTGTTCCAGCGCATCATGCTCCCTCATATTGCTATGACACTTGTGGTGTGTGGGTTAGCACGTCAGCCACAATTGCCTCCCTCCTGCATACTGAGTGGCCTGTAGGAAGGATGTATATGACATCGCTGGAGGATTATTTGCTGACTTTTTGACTGCCCTGAAACGCAATGATAAATGCGCAGATAAAAGGTACCAGGCGTTCAGCGACGTCGCCCGGCGTGTCCGGTGTCCACGCGATTACGACGGTCATGGTGAAGCCAACGAGCATGGCTCCAAAGGTTGCGCTGGCCCGGACAGATCGGCCCATTAGACGCGTGATCAAGATGGGTCCAAATGCTGACCCCGCGGCGGAAAAGGCGAACAACACGCGGGAGAAAATATCGGCGCGCCAGACCATAGCGAGTACTGTCGCAAGGAAAAGTACGGCAACAACCGTTATACGTGTGTTGGCAAGTCCCGCATTGCCAGTTCGGCTCGCCAGGTTCCAGTCATAGGATATCGCCGACGATGCAACCAGCAACTGACTGTCAGCCGTTGACATGATGGCGGACAGAACCGCTGCCAGCATCACACCGGCAATGACCGGCGGCAACAAATCACTCGCTGCCTTGAAAAGCACCTGCTCGGAGTCACCAAGATCGGTAAACAGTACGCGACAGCTCAGTCCGAGCAGCAGCATGCCTGAATACACAATAAGCGCCCAGACGATTGCGATGATCCGTCCCTGGCGCAGGCTTTGACGGTCTTTGAGCGCCATGTATCTATTAACAACGTGTGGCTGTCCCGGGTAACCGATGCTGATGCCAAAAAGCCCAAGCACGAACAGCACGCCGCTTACTCCAGCAAGCGCGTCGTCGCCGAGCGGCGATCCGGCACTGCCAATTTCGGCCAGGCCCGCAAACATCGCGGAAAATCCGCCTACCGCCAGCAACGCTGCCATCGGTAAAACAATGGCTGCAACAACCATCAGAACGCCTTGCACGGAATCGGTCACACTCACCGCCCAGAAACCACCAAGCAGTGTGTAGGCCAGCACGATACCAGCGCCGATCAGGATGCTGGTCTGTTTGGACAGTCCGAAGACTGATTCGAAGGCCTTGCCTGCTGCCTCAAATTGCGAAGCAATGTAGAAAACGAAACAAAAAACAATGATGCCTGCAGCAACACGCAAAATGGTCTGGCGCATTTTGCCAATGTCCGGCGGCGCTATGATGGCGCTAAGCGTGATTGCATTTTCCTGACGAGCGAGTGTCTGTAATCGTGGTGCGATCCAGACCCAGTTGATGAGAAAACCGCCGACGGTGGCCGGAAAAAGCCACAGGGCCGGCAGACCCCATGCGTAGGCGGCGCCACTAACGCCCAACAAGGTCCACGCGGATGAGGAACTTGCGGAAGCGCTGATAGCTGCAACCCATGGACCCAGTCCCCTGCCCGCGAGGAAGAAGTCTTCTACGCCTTTATTTCGCCCGCGAGCCCAAAGACCGACGCCGATGAGCATCGCGTTATAAACAACCAGCGTTACCAGGACCGGAGTCGTGCTTTCCATTACTCCACCAGCCTGTTGTGTTCGCGAAGCAGCGATCTTAATCGCTCATGATCAATCGCGTTAACTGTATTGCCCCGATTACCGGTCATGTCGCGGCCTGCAATCAGTGCATTCATAATTGCCTCTTCGGTAGCCTGAATTGTCGCAATAAACAGCGGATTCATGTCTTCGTTTGCAAGTGCCTGCAAATTCGCATCTGAATTCGATTGATTGGCCTGCTCATTGGCCGTTGAGAAAGCGATGAAAATGTCGCCGGAGCCGTTACCTGCATAACTTCCTGTTCGGGACAGACCGAGAGCCGCGCGGCGGGTCAGTCGTTTCAGCTGATGCGGCAACAACGGCGCATCGGTACCCACAACAATAATGATCGAGCCGACCTCGTAGGGCGCGGATTCCTCGTCCAAATAAACCATATTGTCGCTCAACTGCTTGCCCACCGGGATGCCCGCAACCAGCAATTGATCCCTGTCGCCAAAATTAGCCTGTACAAGGACACCGACTGTGTACTCAGAACCCGCGGCGTCGGTGACTCTCGATGAAGTGCCGGTGCCACACTTGTAATCAAAACATTTCATCGCAGTGCCACCGCCGACATTACCTTCTGCGACCGGACCGCCTTTCGCAGCATTCAATGCGGCAAATGCATGTTCGGGCCTGACATGAAAGCCGTTAATGTCGTTCAGGTAGCCATCCCAGGTTTCTGCGACGACAGGGAGCGACCACCAGTAACCGCTGGAATCAGCCGCACCCCGTTCGTAACGCCACCTGATTACACCTTCATGCACCGCACCGACGCTGTGTGTGTTCGTAATCATTATCGGGCCTTCGATAAAGCCTGATTCTTCAACCCAGGTGGTGCCGGTCATCCCGCCATTACCATTCAATGAAAACCAACCGCCGAATACGGGTTGGTCATTGCTTTCTACCCCTCGCGGCAGGATTGCCGTTACACCAGTTCGCACCGCCTTGTTGCCAGGCAGGTCGGCAATGATCGACTCGAAGCCGACGGTCACACCTTCTACGTCGGTAATCGCATTGAATGATCCGGGTGTGCCCTCGAACGGAATGCCAAGATCACGCGCGCGTGGCTCGGTATCAGCGGCGATCGCGATTACCGGCAGGCACACCAGTGCAAACAATAATCTTCTCATTAGTCGTTTCCGTATTTGGTAGATGTTGAGCGCAGCTACACTGCTTCTCATTTACAAATCCATTCGCCGCTATCCTTGCTGCAATGATCAGGCGGTCCACGCACATCCCACAACTCGATCAGGCCCTCATTCTTCGCGAACTCCAGGTACATGGGATGGGCACTAAAGCCGCTGTGGGAGTGCGCCAATCCGAACAGATAGAGGTATTCCGCGTTACTCCAACCCGACTCTTCCTGCGCCCTGATGTCATTTATTATCTGCCAATACTCGTCATCGTAGCCGAGAACCATATACCAGTAGTTGGTGCTAGTGGCAGACGATGAATTTGAGTCGCCCGCCGCAAGCGCATTTGTTGTGTTAGCCGTCTCGTCATTCGCCAAAGCACCGATCGCTGCCGCAACGTTTTCACCGGCGCTAACCGCCGCCAGTATTTCTCGTGCCTCGTCCGGGCGCCAACCTATATATTCATCTTTCATATTTTCCAGCGTCGTGATCCCCGCGTCAAATTCGCCGGCGGCCATCTGGTCCAGCGCTATGCTCCACTCGTAGTAAGTTGCCCCCAGGTCCGCTGCACGCTGGAAACTGTCGCGAGCTTCCGCGCGACGATCCAGGGCACTGTATGCCAGTGCACGCCTGAAATAACCCAGCGACGACAATGGCTCTACTTCAACCATTCGCTGTGCAAGGCTCAGCGATTCCTTGTAGTAGCCAGTGAAAAGCAATTGGTTGGATATCATCCTCAGAAAATTGTACTCATCAGGCGCTGCCCGTAACGCTTCCTCTATCGCATCAATCATCATCTTCCACGAGAACTGATCTGGATTTGAGTCATCCGCCAGCAGACCAGCGAGAGTCAGCGTCGGATCCAGTTCTATTGCTTTCGTCGCCGCGGCATAGGTCAGTGCCTGCCCGGCCGCCGCATCGATAAGATCACCGCCAGTCGCCCAATAGGTCAGTGCCTTCAATTCGTACGCCCTGGCGAATGTCGGGTCCAAAGCGATCGCTTCGTCCAGTAGTGCCGGGACAATATCCAGTATGTCCAGGTCGTCGTTCACCGCGACGTATGGCAGCGCCTCTAGATACAGAGCGTAGGCGTCCGAATTGTCTGTCGGCCTGGCGGTCCTTGGAGCCAATTGCAGTCGAAGCGCCTGCACAATCGCATTAGCAACGTCGTCCTGTATATCGAATATGTCGGCCATTTGACGATCGTAAGTTTCAGACCAGAGATGAAACCCGTCATCGACTTTGATCAGTTGCGCGGTAATCCGCAGACGATCTCCCGAACGGCGCACCGACCCTTCGAGTACTGTCGCGACACCCAGCGCATCACCAATCGCGCGTAAATCCTCCGTCTTGTTTTTGAATACGAATGACGATGTGCGCCCGGCAACTTTCAGATCGGGAATTTTTGCCAGCAGGTTGAGTAATTCTTCGGACAAACCATCCGCGAAATAGTCCTTGTCGTCCGACATATTGACGAACGGCAGCACGGCAATGGACTGCTCGGTCGCGACGACTTCAATTTCGGCCGATACACCTGCGTCACCAGTGTTTGCGGAAGAATCGACGGCGGCCGATTGGCCACCCAACATGAACTTGTCCACAAGCAACAGGCCAATGCCTATTGCAAGCACTGCGATAATTATGAAATCCAGCTTGCGACCGGTCTGCGTGGTTATAGACTGGCTGCGATCAACATCTTTCTCACGCTTGACGCCCTCAGGCGTCATCTCGAACGCCCAGGCGAAGAACAGTGCCAGCGGCAATCCCAGCAGCAGAACGAACAAGAACGACTTGAGCACCCAGTCCGGCGCCGCAAACGCATCGAACGCAAGTTCCGCAACCTGTGCTAGCGCCCAGCCGATTACGACGTAGGCAATACCTACACGGACAACATTTCTTCGTTGTAGCTCGCCGAAAAATGACATCAGCTATTTACTCGCACACCCACTGACCTGTGTTTTTGCTGCAACGGTCTGGCGGCCCACGCCGGTCCCACAGTTCTACCATGCTGTTTTGTTCCGAATGCGGGATAAATTTCGGGTGGCGGATGCAGCCCGATGCCGGAAAAATTCCACAGTCATGATCCAGAGTATCCGCATTGTTCCACGCGCTCTCGGTCTGTGCATACATCTCATCAATTTCTCGCCAGTACTCGTCGAGATAGCCGAATGCCAGGTACCAGGCTTGGGCAGTATTTAATTCCAGGACGTTCCGTGCTGCGGCTTTTTGCGTATTGACCTGTTCGATCAGAAACGCTTTGCCAGTTTCGGGACTCCGCGCACCCTCGACAAGTGGCCGTACATCGGCCGGATCCCACCCGTATGCCGCGTAATAGTCCTCAAAGCCGGCAATCGCCAATTCGTCTTCTCCGGCGACAAGCCGATCGAGCAAGTCTATATAGGCGAACGGATAATCAGACCTTGCCGCTGCCTGATCCCAATAACTTCGCGCCTCGTCGCGCTGACCGGTCGCACTCAGGGCATTTGCAACTCGCCAGTAACCACCTTCTATCAATGGCTCAAGTTCGATTAATCGTCGTCCAAGGGACATCGATTCCTGATAATAACCGGTAACTGCAAGGTCGTGGGCCAGTGCTACCAGCACCCTGGTGTCATTCGGAGCCGCTTTTTCGGCCACTTCCAATGCTTCAATCTCATTTAGCCAGGACCACCCGACGGAGCTGGCAGATACCCGGAACGAGCTCGCGACGATCAGCGTCGGGTCAAGTTCCACAGCTCTGCTGGCTGCCGCGTATACAAGGGCCTGCATTTTCGTGTTGTCCCCCGTTCCATTGAGCCAGTAGATCATTGCTTTAAGCTCATAGGCTTTCGCGAATCCAGGGTCCAGAGCGATCGCCTGGTCCAGGCGCGCGATATTCTCCGTCCAGGTTTCGAATGAAGAGTCCAGCGTACCCAACACTTCCAGATACAAAGAGTACGCTTCCATATTGTCTGTCAACCGATCCGACGATGGGGATAAGTGCAACTTCAGTGCATCCGTTATCGCACTGGCGACGTCATCCTGAATGTCGAACACATCCGCCATCTGTCGATCGTAGGTTTCGGACCAGAGATGGAATCCATCATCGACTTTTATGAGCTGTGCCGTGACGCGCAATCGATCGCCCGAGCGACGCACCGACCCCTCAAGCACGGTGGACACGCCCAGCGCATCGCCGATTGCCCGCAGGTCTTCTGTCTTGTCCTTGAAAACGAATGACGAAGTACGCCCGGCAACTTTCAGGTCCGGTATCTTTGCCAGCAAATTGAGCAATTCCTCCGACAGACCATCAGCGAAATAATCCTTGTCATCGGACATATTGACGAAAGGAAGGACAGCAATGGACTGCAGGCCGGCGGTTGCCGTGATCTCGTCGGGATTCACTGAAGAATCGAAGTAGAATTTGTCGACTAAGAGAAAGCCAACCGCGACAACCAGTACAGCAATGATTATGAAATCCAGCTTGCGACCGGT